>JAQVXF010000091.1 GCA_028709355.1 Syntrophomonas sp. | reverse complement strand
CCGCTGCTGAGCGGGCGTCGATGTGAACCGACCAGAATCCGGGGCTGGAACGAGATCAACTTCTCCACCGAATTTATTATATCATCGATATCGGCCCCGGCATCCCCATACCATGGCCCCATACCGGAGGCATCATAATCACCCGAGAATAGAATTTCTTCGTGGGGAAAATAAAATGCATAATGCCCGGAGGTGTGACCGGGGGTATGAATAACTTGCACTTTAGTAGTGCCAATCTCGATTACTTGCCCGTCCTGGAAAGCCTCATCAATCCGGATGTCACCGAAATCAGGCCGGGTGGGTATATCATCCGGGTATTGCCACAGCCGGGCCATCTCCTCTTGGCGGCTGGTGCCCATCAATTCCGGCCAGCGGTCGTAACCGCGGGCCTTGGTATACGCCGCTTCATTCTGAAAGGTCACCAATTCCTCGGTTCCCATCATCTTACGGGCATTGGGGAAAAAGCTTACTCCGTTATAATGATCAAAATGATAATGGCTCAGGAGGACCATTGCTACCGAGGCGCAATCGATCTCACCATAGGCACGTCCCCCCGCACCAGCATCGATGATGGCTGCAACCTCATCATCTATATATATCGAATTGCTGTAGGGATAGACCGCTAAAGCCTCGGGACGGATAAGTTTGATGTGCTTGGTCAATTCTACTAGCACACTAGCCTCCCCAGTAATAATATGTAATTAATTATAGCAAAAACCACCGATGGCGGTTGGCCCACTTGATTCCGGCTGTTATCAACAACAGTCGCGGTCTTATTTCAGCACCAGGCAGCAGGATATAGTGCTGCGCTTGCCGAATATATTATCTGGTCATCATGGATCGGACGGGATGGCTTATTCAGTTGTTCGTTCTCCGGCTTAAACATATGGGAGGTACAGCGGATGATATTTTTATACCCTTTACTGGCGTTGGCCTTGTTCCTCATCTATAGCCTGGTCCCCATGGGCTATTCCGGATTCTTAAGCGTTTTCATAGAATGGCTAACTGGCAAGTGGGTGGAGGCCTCCTACCTGCTGCTGGTCATCGGGGCTGGCGTCTGCATCCTCGCCTTTCTGGACATATACAACTCGGGGCACCGAGTGCGGACACCTTACCTGCTTCTGGCCCTGACCATCAACACCATAGTGTTCATCCTCAACCTCTTCTTCCTATTACAGCCGTTTTTTACCTAGAACCCATACCCACTTCAATACAAGGCAACCCCATAACTTCGCGTTACAGAGTACTTTTGCATCACCGGCACAGTAGTCGACCCTCCCCGGTGAGGAAACAGATCGTCTGCCCTATGCTGGTTAAGCCGCAACCGCCGGTCTGACCAACTTCGTTGGGCAGATTCTATCTTTCTCGTGATCAGGTTACGTCACCCCGGGGCAAGGTTTTAAACTGCCCAATCGTGTCTACCACAGAAGGGTATGGACCGGATTCGCTCTCACAGATGGGGCCGGAAGAGGGTGTTGGATTGCTTGATGGGCTTTTTGATGGCAAGAACCGAGAGTTGATGAGAAACAAGACCATAGCCACTTTTTTGGACAATTTCATCAAATCCAAGTATGGGCATCTTGACGAATGGGGCCCCAGGTGGCGGCAAAAAAGCTTATACGAAGTGATATCCTTCTTTCATGGCAAAGAAGAGAATCCGGATTATAAGAACAAACTCGGTAAGATCACGGTCAAGATGTGCCAGTCTCTCAAAGAAGATTGCATCTCGGTCGAGCATATTTACACCCTCCTCTACTGCGCCTACTACGACCGCGAACCTCCTGCCCGGGAGATCGGCCGGCTCCATCGAGAATTCAATCGTGATCTGTTTTTCCGGGGTCTGAAGAACAAACCATTCAGATGGGTAAAGGGCAGATACAAGCCCTATGAATTGCATGAGCTAAACTATGATCAACCAGATTGGTGACAAATTAGTGCGACGCCGCAATTAGACCATCGATACCGACAACCGGCAGGTGATTTGATGCTCCTGTTCTGCAAATGGGTGGGAGCACTCCGATTCTAATTACCCAGGTATTCAGGGTTCAGGATTATCAATAAAAAGCTGATAACCATGAAGGGTTTTTATTGATATTGCCGAAAAGGTTATGCATCAACCTTAAATAAGTATTTGGAGGAGTGACAATGGATAATCGATTCTTACCCCGTTTGGTGATGTTGGTGATTTGCACCATTGTCTTTATGCATGCCGGCCCTTTGCAAATACAAGCCAGCTCCACTGTGGCACCGCCCACTAATCTGACGGCCCGAGTGACACCTACCAGCATCGACCTGTCCTGGCAGAACCATGCAGTCAATCAAACTGGCGTCGTCATCCAATGCAAAATGATAGATGAGTTCGGTGAAGCCGTTGGCAACTGGGGTGACAGTTCCTGGAGCCTGGGTCCGCTCTACACCAGCTATTCGCTGGCCGTCGATGAGCTGCCCTGGGTGGTTACCGAGGGTTTTACCATGCGCTTCCGGGTGGTGGCGATCGCCCGGGAAAGCAACCTGGGACCGGTGGCCAGTGCCTATTCAGACGAGATTACGGTCAGGATCCCTTCACTGCGGCTGGTGTATAAAATCGGCCAACCGAGTTTTCTTCTCAACGGAGCCATAAAAAGTATAGATGCGACTCCGATGATCATTCAGGGCAGGACGTTTCTGCCCATCCGTTATGTAGCAGATCCGCTGGGCGTAGACGCCAGTTGGAATGATATCGAGAAGAAAGTCACCTTGAAAGCCCCCCACAAGACTATCGAATTGTGGATCAACAACAATACTGCCAAAGTAAATGGGCTGGCTGTAAAAATCGATCCCAACAATCCCAATGTCATGCCCCTGACGATCCCCCCGGGCCGCACCATCCTGCCCCTGCGTTTCATAGCTGACAACCTGGACTGCAGCGTTTACTGGGATCCCCAGACTTCTCAAGTGGAGATTCTACAGTAAAAGAAATTTGAGTTCATTAATTGATCGGGATCCTCGCCAAAATTAAGAAGATGGTCGGCATTCTTGCCTTCCATCTTTTTTATGTCTGGGAGCAATCAAGGGCATGTACTGACAATTGTTTACCTGATCGTGAAAATAAAAATAACAGGGCTTTTAAAGCCCTGTATCACTGTATTTTATGGTGGGTCGTACAAGATTCGAACTTGTGGCTTCTTCCGCGTCAAGGAAGCACTCTACCTCTGAGTTAACGACCCATAAATGCCGGCGGCCAATAGAACTCACTGGCGGCGACGATTAATATTATAGATTAGTCTCCACAAATAGTAAAGTAGCCGTGGGGCCATATTAAAAACAATCCACCCCGACATCGCTCCCACGGGAGTAGGTTACCTTCCCCGACTTCATGTGACACCGCTCACTGCTGCCATTTTCTCCAATCAGCCACCAGGTTGGAAAGAGGTCCGGGGGATTGCCCCCCGGACCTCTCGAATCCTTTCTAATCAAGCTTTTCCATCATCTCCAGGATCATGTCGAAGAAGTAGTTCATGTCTTCGGTATCGTTTACTCCCGCTTTGAAGCCAATCTCCGGGAATCGCCCCGGCCCGTTTATCTTCACATTGACCATGTACATGGCCTGATCCATCTCCTCTTCGACGGTCTCCAATTCCACCCCATCCCACTCCTGGTCGGCACGTTCCTGTATATTTTCGCGGTCTGCCTCCCTGCTTATATCATCGTTGTTTTCGATGATCTGCGACACTATCCACATTACATCCGTCAGGCTCATCCCCAACTCATCACTCAGGTGCATGATCTCATCGGCCACCGGGGTTATCTTCAGCAGGTCCGACAGGTTTACGGGTTCGCCTTTGCCCCATCTGTTTTTCATGAACGTCACCTCCGCTTCGTTCAGCGCGTCCTTCATGATAGTCGCGCCCGGCTACAACTGTTTCTACGTGTTAATAAGATTATATGTGAAGCTCACCGGAAAAAACAGTTGTCAATATTTCCAATGGGCCTGCCTGGCCCCGCCATACTGCAGTATGCTCACCCAATCGTGTCTTTTCGAATGGTGACTGCAGATTATGAACTGGTGTTTAAATCGGGGTCAATGGCAATCGCATTATTATAGAATAAATTCATTGGATTGTACATATTTGTTTTCGGTTCTATACTTTATGGAACTGGTTGCAAACGGAAGGTAAAACGAAATGTCGCGAGGTTCCAAAGAATTCAAGGGCGCACTGTATATACTGATTTCGGCCTTGATGTACGCCACCCTGCCGGTGCTGGTGAAGTTGGCTTATGCCCAAGGCCTTACTCCAGGGAGCGCTCTCTTTTTGCGCTATCTATTCTCTTTCTCACTATTGGCGATTCTGCTGAAAGGCATTAGGCAAGTCCAATTACTGGCCCTCTCGCCGCTGGTCCTGATCCAAGGCATCCTGTTGGCAGGGGGCGGCCTCCTTTATTTTGGGGCCCTGCAATATCTTGGGGCGGGATTGGCTACCGTGATATTTTTTGCTCATCCAGCCCTGGTGGCGATTCTTAGTGTATTCATCTACAAGGAATCCCTGGTGCCCCGTTTGCTCATCGGCTTGGTTCTGGCTCTGAGTGGAGTCTATCTGCTGTCGGGTCTGCAGGGCGGGGTCTCCCAAGCGTCACTGAACGGCATCATCTATGCCCTGTTGGCCTGCCTATGCTATACCTTCTACAGCCTGGTTGGACAAAGGACGCTGGTGGGAGGAGAACCTTTCTCCATCACTGCCACCCTTTCCCTGGTGGCTATTCTCGTCATCGCCCCTCTGTATCCCCATGAAGCCAGCACCATATTTCGCCTGACCGGACCTCAATTTCTAATTACCATGATGATGGCCTTCTTCAATACCTTGATAGCAGTCTTGTTCTTTCTGAAAGGGTTACAGCAGATCGGCGCTACCCGAGCCACCTTATTGAGTACCGCGGAACCGGCTTTCTGTATCATCCTGGCCTACCTGGTGCTGGGGGAAACCTTGGTGCTGCAGGAAATGGTGGGAGCGGTGATGGTGTTTGCCAGCATGTTCCTGGCCGTCCGGCAGGCTGATGAGGGCCTGGGGTCATCCTCTAGTCCTCAGTGATCAAATGGTACAATCGATCCTTGAGATCTCGGAGGAGGGCCGAATTCTGTGACCTTTCCCAGTGAGGAATCGGATTGCTGATTTGACCCTTGATTCTGCCTGGGCTGGGCGTCATGACAAATATCTCCTCCCCCAGCATCAAGGCTTCGTCGAGATCGTGAGTAATGAAGAATACGCTGCGCTTATCGGCCAGCCATACCTGGATAAACGCCTGCATTAGGGAGTTCTTCAAAGGCAGATCCAATCCCTTGAAAGGCTCATCCATCAGCAGAATATCAGAAGGATAAGCAAATGCCCGGGCAATGGCCACCCGTTGCCTCATGCCGCCACTCAGTTGGTCGGGGTAAAAATGGCGGAACTCTTCGAGGCCTACCATTGCGATATAG
>JAQVXF010000090.1 GCA_028709355.1 Syntrophomonas sp. | reverse complement strand
AGTCACCGCCACCTTGGCCTTCTCCAGGATTTCAAAAGCCAGCTGATAGGAGTCCATACTGTATTTTTTGACATTGGCCAGGGCATAGAAAGCCCCGCTGGGATCGAACCGGGTGGCTATGCCCATCTCTTTCAGGCGCTGCAACAGGAACAGCCGCCGCTGATTGTAAATATCGCGCATTGCCTGGACATGAGGATCGCAGTCCCGCAAGGCCACTATCCCCCCCTCCTGGGCGAAGGATGAAGCACAGATGAACAGGTTCTGCTGCATGGTCTGGATGGTACGCACATATTCCCGGGGAGCGATTACGTAACCCAAGCGCCAGCCGGTCATGGCATACAGCTTGGAGAAGCCGTTGATGACGAAGGCCCGGTCAGTATATTCCAGGATAGTATGTTCCTCGTCCTCGTAGTTGAGGCCGTTATATATCTCATCCGAGATGATTACCGGACCCAAGTCGGCGGCCGCCTGCAGATCAGCCCCCCCCAGGACCACCCCGGTGGGGTTGCTGGGCGAATTGATCAATATCCCTTTGGTCTTGGGGGTCAGCCGCTGCCTGATGTCACCGGGTCGATATTTAAAGCCATCCTCCTCGTACACCGGGACTACTACCGGCTCCCCGTCCACGTAGCGGATGAAATTGGGATAGCAGGCATAGTAGGGATCGGGCAGGATCACCTCTTCCCCCCTTTCCAGCAGGACCGAGAAGACCATCAGCATACCGGGCGAAGTGCCCGAGGTCACAATTATTTGTTCCGGGGAGATCTGCACTCCATATTTGCGCATGTAATAGCGGGCTATCTCTTCCCGCAGGGTGATTTTGCCCAAGCTATGGGTGTAATGCGTATCGTTGTCCCGGATAGCCTTGATAGCGGCCTCTTTGACCGGTTCCGGGGTTGGAAAATCCGGTTCCCCCACCTCCAGGTGGATGATGTCTGCACCAGCCGCCATCATGGTCTGGGCCTTTTCCAGCACCTCCATGACGATAAACGGTGACAATTGCTGGGTACGCGCAGATGATTGCATGTCTGACATATTATGACTCCTTGTTCGATTGTTCTTATCATTCTATTAAAGGCTAGTAGCAAAGTCCACCAGATTCGATGGTCATTCTGCACTGGTCTGGGCATGACCGGAGCCGCTGCGGGGGCCTGGTTCCAAACCGCAGATCATGGGGGCCGCCGGTTGAGCCCACCAAGACCAAACCGGACCATTCGGGTCAGCCCGGCCTGACAGTGTTCTAGGCGGGGACAAGCATCAGGTATAGGGATTCAGACCGCCAATCTTTACAGGTCCGCTAATTAGGCTTAAAATATCGGTATTCGATATCATTCAACCGCTTGCGGCGGAATGGGCGGAAAGATTTTTATAGGGAGGTTTACTTGATGACGTTCAGGAAAGAGCGTTCCCCTATGGAAAGATTCTGGTATATGATGGCACTGGTGGTGGGTATATTTGCCCTGATGGGCCTCATCGGTACCACTGTTGATATCACCTACCATGCGCCGGACAATGCCGTAGTATACTTCGACCCAGTCCACAACACCTATTACGCCCCGCCCTACATAGACAACCATCGTTATCCCCCCGGTTTGGATCTAAAGGCGCTGACCGCCAGGACGGTGGCCGAGGCCGAGCGGCAAGGTATCCAACCCGACCCGGTTTGTGTGGAGCAGGGTTATTTCAAGGAGTACGACACGGTCACCCATATTATTAAGGTACAACTGGGACTGGCCGAACCTAAACAGAGCCGTTGGAACCCAGACGGTTCCTGGAATTTCTAATCCCAACACCAACAGCCTTGCTGTACAGAAAAGCAAGGCTGTTTTTTTCTCCCCCAAGATGGGTGGCTCCCAAAGCCAGATCAAATGCCCTTATGGCTGCCCATATCCAGGAGAAGGCCAGTCCGGCCTGCGATAATAATGATATTAACCGGGTGGATGGGGAAGATGGACCGGCCCGACAGAACAAGCATGCAAACGGATACAGGGGTAGATGTCCGGACGCAGAGAAAGGCGAACAACTTAGGGGCTAACTGATGCCCTTGATGTAGGTGGTCTTCTGGTTGTACATCTCCACCAACCGGATCAGGCTATCGCTGCTCAGTGGTTCACTGATCAGGTAACCCTGCATCTCATCGCAGCCTTTCTCCCGGATGAAGTTGTACTGCTCGATGGTGCTCACTCCTTCGGCGATTACCCGCAGATCAAAATTGTGAGCCATGGTGATCATGGTGTCGACCAACATGCGGTTATCCCGGTTCTGGAGGTTCTTGATGAAACGCTGATCTATCTTCAGAGTGTCCACCGGGTATTGCGACAGATAAGCCAGGCAGGAGTAACCGGTACCAAAATCGTCCAGGGCCAGCTTGACCCCCAGTTCATTCAAGGCCATCAGTTTGTTGGAAACCGCCTTTTCATTGAAGATAGCCACTCCCTCGGTAATCTCCAGCTCGAGGTACTCCGGAGCCAACCTGGTCTCCCGCAGAATTCGCTGCACGCTGCCGACTAACTTCTCACTGTTGAACTGGACCGGGGATACGTTGACCGAGATCTTGGGTATACGGTAACCCTCATCGTGCCATTCCCGCAGCTGTCGGCAGGCGGTGGTCAAAACCCACTCTCCCAGGGGTATGATCTGCCCGTTTTCTTCGACTATGGGGATCAATTCCGAGGGATTGACCGCCCCCAGGATGTGATTATGCCAGCGGACCAGAGCCTCCACCCCAACGATATCACCGGTCTCGATGCTGACCTGGGGCTGGTAGTAGAGGCTGAACTCCTGGTTCTTCAAGGCAGAACGCAGCTCATTATCGAGGGCCATACGGCGCGCATAGTACTTGTGCATCTCCACCGTGTAGACGATAGACTGGTTCTTGCCCTGCTGCTTGGCTTCGTACATGGCTATATCGGCGTACTTGATGAGGTTGTCGATATTGTCGCCATGGCGGGGGTAGAAAGCCACCCCGATGCTGGCTTCCACGAATATCTCCATATCATCGGTGAGCATGAACGGGTCCTGGATGCTCTGGTGGATGGCATCGATCACCTGCCGGGCTTGGTCCACTCCGCTGATCTCATTGAGGAGGACCATAAATTCGTCGCCCCCATGGCGGGACACCGTATCGAGCGGGCGCAGGGCGGCACTGATCTTTTCGCCCACCTTCTTCAATACCAGATCCCCCAGATTATGCCCCAGGTTGTCATTGAGCACTTTGAAGTTGTCCAGATCGATAAACAGGACGGCAAACATCTTGCCTTCATAGCGGGCGCTCTCCAAAGCTTTGGTCAGGTAACGCAAAAACAACCTGCGGTTGGGCAGGTCGGTCAGGGCATCATAGTAGCCCAAGTGATGGATATCCTCCATAAACGTCTTCAGCTGGGAATTCTTTTCCTGCAGCTGTTCGGAACGCTGCGCCACTTCCTCTTCCAATTGGCGGGTCCGTTGCATCCAAGCCTGTCGCTCTTTTCTTATCACCGAGCCATTATATAAATAAAGGGCCAATAAGCACAGCAAAGAACTTACCAGCAAAATGGTGGTCAAGTCCTGGCTTATCGGCCAAGTGGGGTTCCAAAGCAGCATGGCTGCCAAGCTGACCAGGCTGTATATGAGGATAAGCCCTGATAGGACTCTATTCCAGGTCCTCCTGTCCAACTGCTCCCAACCCCCCCAAAAAACTTAAACCGGTTTGGTATTCTACATGGCGATAGCAAAACCCTCTTTTATCGACCAAATATTTCCGCAAAAGGGCATCTGGGGAAATAGCCATCGCATAATCACAGGGTCCTGCACTGCTCCTGAGCAGGTGCCGGCATTTTCCAGAGACCCCAGCCCTGCCAGGCGGTAACGGGGAACACCCCTGTCGCTAAGCGGACAGGGATGATTGCCCCCTTCGGCAGCCGGCTATTACCTAATGGGCCGGCAGTCCAGCTTCTATTTCTGCACCGTGACGGTACGGGTATAGTCGTTCCAGCCAACCGCGAAGCCCAGCTTCTCGAAATCGCGCATCTTGATGTAGGTGCGGCTGTTGACGATTACCCCAGCCATATTGATACGCTGACCGTTCTGGACAACATAGGCCTGGTGGGCAGCCTGATCCCAGCCCACCGTTTCACCCAAAGACTCCCCTACCATGCGCAGGGGCAGGTAAGTACGGCCTTCCACCATCTGAACGCTCAACCGGCCGTTGTTGCTCAACAGGCCGTTGCTGCTGGTATAAGCCCCACTGTCGATATTGACCGTCATGTTACGAGGCATCTTGGCCTGCAACTGGCTCATGGAGACTGCCCCCACCGGAATCGCCACCTGTACGGTAGTGCCGGTGCGGATATTCTGTTCGGTACTGAAGCTGCCGGCCAACCGGTCACCCGGCTTGGCCGGATCACTGATGTTGAGATGGATACGACTGGTGACCTGGTAGGTATTGGTCCCGGTCTTTTCGATGCTGGACACTATCGCTGAATCATTGATGACCCTGAGCATCTCAGCTTCTGAGGCCGCACTCATGCTCTCGATCTCCCGGATGGCGCTCTGGCCGTCCCTTTTGACTTCCGTCACCATCTGCTGCAGGCCCTGCATGGCTTGCATACGGGCATCCGGGGTCAGTCCTAACTGGGCCGCTTCGGCCGGGGTCAAGCCAGTGAGGAAATTCTGGAGAGACAGGCTCACCTTGTCGATATTGTTGATGGTGTACACCGCCCCTGATTTAAATACGTCCATCAAGTCGCGGCCCTGTAAGGTCATGACGTATTTATTACCGTTTTGGGAGACCAAACTGGTGGAATAATCGCTGTAGACGTCATTGACCAACCCATCCAGCAGTTTTTGGAATATCAGCTGCTGCCCGGATGACTGCCTGAACATTGAGCCGGTGAGACCTGGCTGGCTGCCAACCGCCAACGCTCCGGTCAACTCCTGGTCACTCATGCTGATCCACTCCACTCCCGCGAAGATGCGGTCCAGGTTCTGCCTTTCGACCGGATTGCCGAATTCCTTGATGAAATTCATTATCCCATCGACCTTGATGTACATCATTCCGCCCTTATAGGCTACCGAGAAGTCACCCTTGCGGGCTTGGCTGCGATTGTCCAGGATGGTATAGTCATAGCGGAAAACCTCCTGGTTCATATCCACCTGGCCCCGGTATTCGATCCGCAGTTGGCCCAGGGCGGTGCTCAGGGTTTGGGCGCTCATGGCTTCCGGGCCGCTGAACATACTGGCCGGCAGGGTGGTCAGGTTGATTATGTAGCTGCCGCTGTCCTCAAAGACCTTCTGGGTACTGACCTCTCTCATCAGACTGTAATAACTCTTCTCGGCGGGGCTGCAACCGGTGAGGATGCTCATCCCCATCAACAAGGCCAGCAGCAACGCCAGCCACCTCTTTTTGACCATCGCTTCCATCCTCCTTTTATTACTAATACGGTCAATATAACAAATTTTGCCCGTTCTGCCT
>JAQVXF010000089.1 GCA_028709355.1 Syntrophomonas sp. | reverse complement strand
CTCGTCCATCACCTTTTTGGTGAGGACTACCGGCTGGGGGCAGCTCAAGCCCCGGGCATGGATGGTTCTAGCCATATCTGAACTCCTTTCCCTTGCTGCAGGCGTAAATTTATCATGTGGTGCAAAGCCTTTCTTCTTATGCCCGACCTGGTTGCTGCCAGACCGGAGAGAAAAAATCGAAGGCTTCGCTACCAGTAATTTTATTCGGGTCGCTCTTATCAGTCCAATAACTATTGGTTATATTTAATAATTGCCGTGTAATTTTCACTGCCTGCCGGCAGTGCTTCCGTGAGGACTGGGGGGCGGACCGGTACAGAAAATCTCTCAGGGCTGGGGTCGAGATCCGGGATGGATAAGAATGAGAAGATAACAGGCGGGCTTGGGTCAAAATAATCTGGATTATTTTGCGTTTAGCAGTTGTCGCCGGGCCACAAATAGGGTATATTATAAATACCCCATGAGGGTATTTGAAATGAGTGGATCTGGTGCCGGGAGAATCATTCGGCCGGCACCTTGATAGGATGCAAAATATCCAGGAGGCAGGTGAATTTGATGGTGACCATAACCGAGAAAGCCAAGCAGAAGTTTAAACAGGCCCTCGACCAGCGCAAGATATCCGGGGATTCCATGCTGCGGGTCAACTTCGGGGGCATCGGCTGAGGCGGCCCCAATTTATATTTGACTCTGGATGAGTCAAAGCACGAAGATGACCAAGTGATCGAGAGCGGCGGATTGAAGCTGGTGTTTGATCCCGAGCTGGAACCTTTTCTGCGCAATGCGACGGTGGATTACTCCTGGTTGCTGAAGTATTTCGTCAGGAGTCCACGCACCTCGTCCTGTTAACCAGGATCGCCGATAGGAAGGAAGGTGGATGAAGTGATCACTATGACCGAGATGGCCCGCCGCCAATTCGAAACGGAGCGGGTCGAGAAGGGATTGTCCGACCAGGCCGGGCTGCGGGTGAGGTTTGCCGGCATGGGCTGAGGCGGGCCCAGATTAATGTTGGCTCTGGATGAGCTGATTCAAAAGGATGACCATGTGGTTGATATCGACGGGATCAAGATAGCCTATGAACCAGGCTTGGAACGTTACATGCAAGACTCGATGGTGGACTATGCCCGCATAAAAGGGTATTTCGTCAAAGTCCGGAGGGGTTTGCGCTGCTAGCCTACCCACGCGCCTGCCGGGAGGCGGGCGGTCGGGGTCTGGGTCCCAACCGGGCTGCATACCGGTCGACTCGGGCCGGAAAGCAAGAGTCAACCGCTCCGGTTGATAATAGAGGTGGATAAGATATCGAGCCGGCCCATAGGTGCCGGCATATTTTTTTAGTGGCGGCCGGATTTCTGTCTTAGTCTTACAAATGGTGGGCTGGCGGCCGAAAAAAGATGTTTATTTTTACTGACGTTTAAGTTACATTTATTCCAAGATCAAGAAAACCCAGGGGTGGCGCCGGAGTGCAAATTGCGAGGAGGAGGGATACATAGTGGCGAAGGTGAGTATCATCGAGGGGATCGGGGAGTCCTATGAGGTCAAACTGAAGGAAGCCGGTATCACATCGGTGCAAGGGCTGCTGGCCCGCTGTACCACCAAGAAGCAACGCAGTGACCTGGCCCAGGTGACCGGGATCAGCGACAAGCTCATCCTGAAATGGGCCAATCATGCCGATCTGAACCGGATCAAAGGCATCGGCGGCGAGTATGCCGAGCTGCTGGAAGCGGCCGGGGTGGACACGGTGCCGGAATTGGCCCGGCGCAAGGCGGATAATCTGCTGGGCAAGATGCAGGAGGTCAACCAAGCCAAGCAGCTGGTGCGGAAGATGCCGGCTCTGCAGCAGGTGGCCAACTGGATCGAACAAGCCGGAGCTCTCCCCAAGATGCTCAAGTACTAGATCCCGCCGCAGAGAAGATTTCCATAAAAAGAAACAGTCAGCCTCCCAGCCGGAAAAGGCGGGGAGGCTTTCGTTCGGGTTCAGCCTGCGCTGCCGCACCTGCCCAACCGGACCGCAAACTAGCTGGGTTTATATCCCCGGGGAGCAAAAAAGGTGTTGGCAGCACATCTGGTGGGCCGGGGACGAAACGCGGGGACGGGTCGCCCGAGAATAGCTGCTCCCTCGCTGCCGCCTTTGCGAAACCCCCCTCAGTCTGTTAATCCCGCGGTTTTTCACAGAAGAACATGGACAACCCGTTCAGACCTACGTGGGTGCCCACCGCCACTCCCATCTGCATGATATAGATTTCCCCGGGGAAACCGGTTTCGGCCAGCATGAGCTGCTGCAACGCCTCCGCCCGGCTGATGTCGGAAGTGTAGCCGATGATTATGAAGTCAGTCTGCTGCGGGTCCACCCTTCGTTGGAATTCCTGCACGTAATGGCGGAGCACTTCCTTCTGGCCGCGTTTCTTGGCCACGATGGCGCCGCGGGTGTTTTTCATGGTCATGATGGGGCGGACGTGGAGGAGCTTGCCGATCCAGCCACTCACATTGGAGATGCGTCCACTGCGGATGAGGTTCTCCAGGTCCTCCACCGACAGGAAGTGCTTGACCCGGTATTTGGTGGTCTCGCAGTATTCGATCAGCTGCTCGAAGGTATAGCCCGCATCGCGCAGGCGGGCGCATTTGATTATCAGCCAGCCGGTACCGTGGCTCATGCCCACCGAATCGATGACCGCGATACGGATACTGGTATCTGGGTAGGTGGACAAGTACAGTTCTTTGGCCAGTACCGCGCCCTGGTAGGAACCGCTGGTGCCGCTGGACATGCAGATGCACAGTACCTGAGCGAAATCCTGCTGCTCCGCCTCGTGGAAGCAGGCCAGGTAGGATTCCGGGGTGGGTTGGGAGGTGGTGGGGGGGGCATGGTAGTTGGGCAAGTCGCGGTAGAACTCATCATTGCTGATATCGATACGATCACGGTAGTCCTGACCGTCGATGGTTATGATCAGCGGGGCGATAGCAATATCGTAGCGCTGGATGATTTCCGGGGAGAGGTCGCAGGTGGAGTCGGCCATTAATTTTATCTTCATAAATAGATCTCCCGTCTTCGCTTGAGTTGAATCCGATCTCCGCCTGAGCGACAAAAATCTGCTTTCACCCTATCATGAACTGACGGGGTGTACAATCACAATTATCGGATCGGGATGCAAGGATGGGGGGAGATTTGGTGTATTAATCAATAGCCCGTATTTTGTGTATTACACACCAGGCACGGGATGTAGAACTGGATACCAGGAGACAGCCCGGGGGATACTTATGATCTAGCGGGGACCGTGGAGCGAGGGGGCGTATTCCGCCCGGGGATACCGGGGGTTCTGTCCGTCATACCAGGTGGCAGCGGTCGACAACTATGACTGGAGGTGGTTTTAGTGCATCTGAGCAAGAAGAGAGCGACTGGATGGTGGGTCCTGATCCTGGCCCTGGCCCTGTTAGCGCCGAGCCTCTATTTCCCGGCCCCGGCGGCGGCGGTCACATCACCGCGGATTGCAGACCAGAACGAGGATGTCCACGATGACTATGTAACCCTGGAGGCGGAGATAAACCTCTATTCCTCCAACTTTCACCTGACCGAATACGGTTTCTATCACGATAGTGATGATGAAGATCTGCGCTATAAGGAAGGCCCGGATGAAAACTGGGTCAAGGTAGGCGGGGCAGCCGATGAACTCGGTCCGGGCGATACATTCATGCTCGACCTGTCCCGGGAGACTATCGAGGATGCGGCCGGCTTTGATCCCGATGATCCCTACTATTACCGGGCCTATGTCATATATGAAGACCTAGACTTCGGTTCCCAGCGCATCATCTATGGCTGGTTCAATTCCTTCCAGCTGGATGAGGAGACTGCCCCCGAGGTGACCACCCGGGCAGCCACCGCCATCGAGTCCGATACGGCTGTCATGAACGGCGAAATCGTGGATTTCGGCGGGGATGATGAGATCACCGAATACGGTTTCTATTACGGCACCACTTCCTCACCCGCCAGCAAGAAGAAGGTGGGGGACAGTGATGACTCCATCGATGCCGGCGACGATTTCAGCTATGAGCTGACCGGTCTGCAGGCCAATACCCGCTATTATTTCCGGGCTTATGCCCGCAACAGCCAGGGCATCGCTTACGGTGCGGTGAGGAATTTTTTGACCACCGCTGACGAGCGGGTGCCCGAGGTGACTACCCGGGCGGCCACCGCCATTGAGTCCGAAGCGGCCGTCCTGAATGGCGAGATCCGCGATTTCGGGGATGACGACCAGATAACCGAATATGGATTTTACTACGGCACCAGCTGGTCCCCTACCACCAGGAAGGTGGTAGGTTATGCCAGCGATTCCATCGACGAGGGTGACCAGTTCGATTATGAATTGACCGGCTTGAAGGTGGATACCAAGTACTATTTCCAGGCCTATGCCCGCAACCGGCACGGTATCGCTTATGGGACGGTGCGCTATTTCCTGACCGAGTCCAACGGGGGCAAACCCCGGGTCACCACCATGTCCAGCACGGCTGGGCAGGACTGGGCCACATTCAACGCCATCATCACCGATGAAGGGGATTCCGACATCAAGTCCTATGGATTCTATTACGGCCTGACCAGTGCGGTCCCCAACCGTATCGAGGTCGGCCGCGGTATCGATGAGGATGAGGAATTTACCTATCGCTTGAGCGGTTTGAAGCCGGGCACTCTCTATTATGTGAAGGCTTACGCTAGCAACGATGAAGGGACCGCCTACGGCTACCTGCATAATTTCTCCACCCAGGCGGCACCTGTTACCTCCAAGGCCAGCGTGTTCACCATCGGCTCGACCTTCTACACCCTGCGGGGATCGGCCCAGTGGATGGATGTGTCTCCCTATATCCGGGACGGGCGCACCTACATGCCTATCCGTTATGTGGCCTATGCGATGGGGCTCGGCGATGAGGACATCATCTGGGATCCGGCTACCCGGCAGGTAATCCTGACCAAGGGGCAGACCCGGGTGACGCTGATCATCGGCAGCCGCAACATCTATGTCAACGGCAGCCCCACCACCATGGATGTGGCCCCCGAGATCACCAACAGCCGCACCTGCCTGCCTATCGCCTGGGTGGCCCAGGCCTTTGGTTATACCGCGCTATGGGATGCCTGGGGGCGGACGGTGACCATCGAGTAGGGGCAGCAGGACCGGATCTTGTTTTACTCCGCTGAATAGAGACGGGCCCGGGACAGACACAAAATGAGCCGGCACCTGCGGTGGGTGCCGGCTCCGGCTTTGATGAGACAATTAGCTTCCTGCCGATAAGTCATCAGTTGAGTTGCTGAGCGGGGCAATCGTTTACCCCCAGCCGCCGGTTCCTGGCCCAGATGCTCACGGTTGGGACTGATATCCCGGATTAACCACCCATGTGGTCAGGGTCGGTCTGGGCCCGCTGCTGCCGGCTTCAAGGAGTGGGGCAACATCCGCTGTCGCTGCCATGCTGCCCGGCGATGG
>JAQVXF010000088.1 GCA_028709355.1 Syntrophomonas sp. | reverse complement strand
CCGGGTCCCAAAATTGGCAGTATATCCATTATCCCGACCAGTAGTCCGATAAGCAGCGCATACTTGACCGCTAGTATTTTCAACGATACCAGGGTTAGAACCGCAGTAATGGTAATCAATATACTATAAGCCTTTACAAAACCACTCAAGGCTTTGAGCAGTTCATTGACGATATTGGTCCCATCGGCTCGGACTGAAGATGGCATGGCTCTGATAACGAAGGTACGGATAATAGCCCGATCCTTTATGATCAGGTAGGTGGCTACTGTGGCGATGCCGATGAAGATCAATATACTGGGTAGTTTTATAAAGCCCTGAGCCAGGGTCTCGATCATATTGTTCATCAATTGCTGGGTCATATCCAAAGCCTTCTGCAGGTTTACCTGGAGAGTACTCTCCACCTCGGGCGGCAGGTTAAGTTGGAGAAAAGATATGCGGTATTGATCGATGGCCACCAGGACCTGGTCGATAATAAAATCCGATCGTGCCAACGCCAGTTTGTATAACTCGGTGGTCTCCCGGATTAGAACCAGCGCTATCATCACCAGCAACGCCACGAATCCGCCTATCACCAGGACCAGGCTCAGCAGCACAGCTATGCTGCGGTGCATACTGGTGCGCACCTCAAAGAAATTGACCACCGGTTCGATCACGATGGCAAAGATAATGGCTAATATGAAGGGCATCAACACCACCGGGAAATAGGCTGCTACTTTGCCCAACATCGGCAATATGAAATTGGACAAAAGGTAAATGGCCAGCAGGATCAGGACCAGGCTGCTCAGGTTCAGAAGCGTCTTCAGGCTCCTTTTTAATTCGGGATCCAATATATCACCCCACGTCTGTCAAGCCTATCAAATCCAATGATACAATTTAGCAACGTTCTAATACATTCATTCGCCTGCTATTGTACTCATGATTACATGTACGGTTTAAGTACTACCAGGAAATAATAAATTACCGGCGATACTAATAGAAAGCTGTCAAAACGGTCCAATATTCCGCCATGACCAGGAAGCAAATGCCCCGAATCCTTGACCTCAAAATACCTCTTTATGGCTGACTCTAACAAATCTCCCAGCTGGGCGGCGGCGCTGGCCGCAATTGCCATCAGCACCATAAATAAGGTATTTGAGTTGTCGAGGCTGATCCAATGTTGATACATGAGAGCAGCCAGTATTGTGAGTATGACTGCACCAGCTGCCCCTTCCCTGGTTTTGCCGGGACTGAGTTGGGGAGCGAGCTTATGCTTGCCCCACAGACGTCCGCAGAGATACCCGCCCACATCACTGGCCCAGGTCAGGACGAACACCAACAACAGCAGAAAAAACGCCTCTTCACCGGCGCTCAAGACCAAGGCATAACTGAACAAAAAACCAGTGTATACCGCACCAAACAAGCTCAAAGCCAGGTCATTGATGTTTCTTTGCGGGTAGGTCAGCACCATGCTCAAAATCATCAAAATCAAGCCAGCCAGGAATAAGCCCGGCAAATAGGGGGCCAACTGCACTCTGAACAAAAGGATGAAGGCCAGCCAGGCGGAAGAAATAATAAAGGGATGGAATCCTTTATTGGCCATCATTACAAAGAATTCCATCAAGGCCGCCGCCGTCAGCATGACTACCAGTCCCTGCCAGTACAAACCGCCCAAATAAATTACACTTATAAGAAAAGGAATCCCGACCAGAGCAGTCAATATGCGGATCCTAAGCATAAACAAATCCTTCCGTCATAAACGCAGACCCCCGAAGCGGCGGTCCCGACCCTGGTATTCCTGAATAGCCCGGCGCAGTTCTTCAGGGCCGAAATCGGGCCACAACACGTCGCTGACCACTATTTCTGCATAGGCGACCTGCCATAACATGAAATTACTGATGCGCATTTCTCCGGCAGTTCTGATCAACAAATCCGGATCCGGCATCCCCGCCGTATAGAGAGACTGGGCCAACACCTGCTCGTCGATATCGTCGGGGCTCAATTCACCCCTTAAAATCCGGGTAGTAATCGATTTCACCGATTCCACTATCTCCCGCCGAGCTCCATAATTCAGAGCGATATTGAAAATCAAGCCGGTATTGTTGCGGGTCATCTCCAAAGCCCGGCTAATCTCGATCTGGCACTTCTGGGGGATGGCCCCGTAGTCTCCCAGCACGTGGATTTGCACATCGTTATGATGCAACTCCTCCAATTCCCGGTGCAGAAATTCCACCAGCAGGTTCATCAGATAATCTACTTCGGTCTCCGGCCTTTTCCAATTCTCAGTGGAAAACGCGAATACCGTGAGGTAGGCTACCTTCAACTCGTCGCAGGTCCGGACCACCTTCTTCAAGCTGCTCATTCCCGCCCGGTGCCCCATGGTACGGGGCAGTAAGCGTCTTTGCGCCCATCGCCCGTTTCCATCCATTATTATGGCTATGTGATTAGGCATAGGACTGTCAGAGAGTCTATCGGAGATCCTATTTTTCTTCGCCACAGTTACCCGTCTCCCCCAATTAATAAAACCCCCATACGGGGGTATTATGTCAATATTACCATAGGACCATTGCCGTTCCTATCCATCAGGTTAAACTTCCATGATCTCTTTCTCTTTCTGCTGCAGGATCTGGTCTATGTCCTTGATGAACCGGTCAGTGGCCTTCTGGATATCATCGAGTCCCTTTTTACTGGCGTCTTCAGAAATCAACTTGTCCTTTTCACTGGCTTTCATCAGTTCATTGGCTTCCCGCCTGATGTTGCGGATGGCAACCTTGCCCTCCTCCGCTCTCTTCCTGACCACCTTGACCAGATCTTTGCGGCGTTCCTCGGTCAATTGCGGTATGTTCAACCGGATTACATTCCCATCATTATTGGGATTGATGCCAAGATCCGATTTCATTATGGCCTTTTCGATATCGCCGATGCTGGTTTTGTCCCAAGGATTGATTATCAACAGTCGGGCTTCCGGCACATTGATATTGGCCAATTGGTTGATTGGGGTGGGAGCGCCATAGTAATTGACCATGATCTTGTCAACCATGGCTGGATTGGCGCGTCCGGCTCTCATCCCTGCCAAATCCCCGACCAGATGTTCGACCGCTTTGTCCATCCTGCTATTCGCATCTGCCATTATATCATCTATCAAGATCTCTACCTCCCCACATAGGTGCCGATCTCATCACCCATGATCACCTTTAAGATATTGCCATCCTTGGTCAGGTCAAAGACGATTATGGGTATATCGTTGTCCATGCATAGGGATGCAGCGGTGGAATCCATCACCCGCAAGCCCATGTTGATGACATCGATATAATCCAGGCTATCATATTTTACCGCATCAGGATTCTGGGCCGGATCAGAATCATAGACCCCATCGACTTTCTTGGCCATCAGGATAACCTCTGCCTCTATTTCGGCCGACCGCAAGGCGGCCGTGGTATCGGTCGAGAAATAGGGATTGCCGGTACCAGCTGCAAAGATTACCACTCGCCCCTTCTCCAGGTGGCGAATGGCGCGGCGCCGGATATAGGGTTCGGCTACCTCCTTCATCTCTATAGCCGACATGACTCTGGTAACCATGCCTTCGTTCTCTAGGGCATCCTGCATTGCCAATGAATTTATCACCGTTGCCAGCATCCCCATATAGTCTGCGGTTGCTCTATCCATACCTTTGGCACTGCCTGATACCCCGCGCCAAATGTTGCCTCCCCCGACTACGATCGCTACTTCCACCCCTGTCTGGGCCACTTCCACAACCTGGCGGGCGATCGATGAAATTACGGTATGTTCAATTCCATAGCCCTTTTCACCTGATAGAGCTTCTCCGCTCAGCTTTAAAACCACCCGCTTATACTTTGGACTACGCACCCTATATCCCCCCAGATTCCAACTTGCTACCGATCCGCGTCTACTTGCTCGAATTATGCCTTTATCTGGGACATGACCTCGGCGGCAAAATCAGATTCTTTTTTCTCGATCCCCTCTCCCACTTCGTAGCGGGAAAAACGGCGTACCGTAATATTTTCGCCGATCTTGGCGACGTGCTCATGGACTAGTTGCTGCACGGTTTTATCAGGATCCTTGATGAATGGTTGTTCCAAGAGACAGTTTTCTTTGTAAAACTTCTCAATCCGTCCATCTACCATCTTGTCGATAATCTTTTCCGGTTTGCCTTCTTCCAAGGCTTGGGCTTTCAACACCTCGCGCTCCCTTTCAATGTCGGCGCCAGGCACCTGATCTCGGGAGAGATAAACAGGATTGGTGGCTGCCACCTGCATGGCAATATCGTAGGCCAGTTGTCTAAATTCATCAGTATTACCCACGAAATCGGTCTCACAGTTTACCTCCACCAAGACTCCGATGCGCCCTTTGCCGTGGATGTATGATACCACTACCCCTTCACTGGCCACCCGGCCAGCCTTCTTAGCGGCTTTAGCCAGACCTTTGGTCCTCAACTCGTCGATTGACTTCTCTATATCACCGCAGGTTTCAACCAGGACCTTTTTGCAGTCCATCATCCCCGCACCTGTTCTCTCCCGTAACTCCTTAACCATTCCAGCTGTAATCTCCACTTGACATCCTCCTTCGCTATTCGTTCCGTATTCTCATAAAAAAAGGGTGCAGCGGAAAAACCGTTCACCCTTTAGTCTAGCTTTATCCGGCTACTTGTTCTCCCTGCTTACTCTCCAGAACTGCATCTGCTATTCGCGAAGATATTAATCTGACCGCTCTAATAGCATCGTCATTGCCTGGAATCACATAGTCTATCTCATCCGGATCGCAATTGGTATCTACGATAGCCACCACGGGAATCTTGAGCTTGCGGGCTTCTGCTACCGCTATCTTTTCCTTGCGCGGATCAACCACGAACACCGCTCCCGGAAGTTTCTCCATATCTTTTATCCCACCTAAGAATCTTTCCAGTCGCTCTCCTTCATTCTTGAGCTTAGCGACTTCCTTCTTGGTCAGGACCTCGAAAGCACCGTCTGCTTCCATCCTCTCCAGCTCTTTCAGTCTGAGGACACGCTTGCGGATAGTCTTGTAGTTAGTCAACATACCTCCCAGCCAACGCTGGTTAACAAAGAACATCTCACATCTTCTGGCTTCATCCTTGATTGTCTCCTGGGCTTGTTTCTTGGTACCGACGAAGAGAACCCCTTTGCCGTCTGCGACCACATTTTTGATGAAAGCATAGGCTTCATCGAATTTCTTGACCGTTTGCTGGAGATCAATAATGTAGATTCCGTTTCTCTCCATATAAATATAACGGTCCATCTTGGGGTTCCACCTTCTGGTCTGGTGCCCGAAGTGAACCCCGGCCTCCAGCAACTGCTTCATGGTAATTACTGACATCCCAATACCTCCTGTTGTTTTAATCCTCCGCCAGCTTCATCCCGCCGGGAAACTCGAATCGAGCACAATCCCGATAGTTAGCCTGCGTGTGAAATCATCATCTGATAATATATCACAATTAAAAGCGGGTTGGCAACTACGATGATCGTAATCGCG
>JAQVXF010000087.1 GCA_028709355.1 Syntrophomonas sp. | reverse complement strand
GTGAATACTTTGACAGCTTCCGGGATCAAGGCCGCGGATAGGGTGCCGAAACTCATGATGATAGCCAGGGTAGTCCATAGCGGGGTCAAAGCGGTCGCGACGCTGGAACCTGGTACGATCAGGTAATACGTAAGCACGAAGGTCACCGCGATGGAGACTATGGAGGTGATCCACACCAGGCTGGTCAGGGGGGCTTCGAAGTCAAAGTCGCTGAGGCCGCCGAACCTGGACTGGCTGACCACGCGGTTGATGTAGAAGGAAGCGATGGAGCTGATGACCATCAATACCCGGATGGCGAATATCCAGGTCAAGAGGGTAGTCTGCAGGGCGGGAGCCACGGCCAGGACGATGAAGGTTACCATGGCTACCCCGGTAACCCCGTAGGTCTCGAAACCATCGGCGGTGGGTCCTACGCTGTCACCGGCGTTGTCTCCGGTACAGTCGGCGATGACACCCGGGTTGCGGGGATCGTCTTCTTTGATCCCGAACACGATCTTCATCAGGTCGGCGCCGATGTCGGCGATCTTGGTGAATATTCCGCCGGCTATACGCAGGGCGCTGGCGCCTAAGGATTCACCGATGGCAAATCCGATGAAGGAGGCTCCAGCCAGTTCCCGGGGTACAAACAGCAGGATGATCAGCATCATGATCAATTCCACGCATACCAGCAGCACCCCGATGCTCATCCCGGCATCCAGGGCGATATTGAGCATCTTGAGTGGTTTTCTCTCCAGGGAGTTGAAGGCCACCCGGCTGTTGGCCAGGGTGTTCATGCGGATACCATACCAGGCCACGCTGTAAGATCCGAGGATACCGATGACGGTCCACATCAGGATGAACAGGACCGAACCCAAGTGCATCTGGGAGAGGTAGCCGTAGTAGAAGGCCACACAGGCCCCGATGAATACAAATAGGATGGCGATGAATTTGCCCTGTTGGATCAGGTAGGTCTTACATGTTTCGTAGATGGTCTGGGCTACATCGAGCATACTTTGATGGGCCGTCAATTTGGCCACCCGGGTGAACTGGTAGTAGCCGAAGAACATGCCTAATATGCATACGATGATGCCCATATAGAGGAGGCTGTTCTGACCGGCGCTCAATTCCGGTATGACCAGGTTGGCTTCGCCGGCGGCGGCCAACGAAGGATTCAACAGCACTATAGCCAAAGCGGCGATGAATCCCAGCAACGGCCGGAGAGCTTGTTTGAGCTGTAGCTTCATTAGCAATTTCACTTCCTTAATAATATGTTGTTTCTGATTCGATGGGTTTTGTCCCCTGCATCACAATAGTATGAAGGCTACCAGGAGTAGCTTTCATACTATTACCACAGACGCCGGTGCGACACTCATAAATATGTAGCCTTGCGGCCTACCGGTCGAAAACCGGGGTTGATAAGAGTAACTCAAGAGTTTGGTTTCAACCCGTCCGGGCTTGGATTAAGATAAGCTGAGGTCTTTTCCCGCCTTAAGCCATCCTATCTCTAACTAAGCAGAGAGACAACCAAGGTGAATATCAAGAACAAGGCGGCCAGATAAGCCGTGATCTTGGCGAACAGTTCATCTACACCCTTTTTCTTCCCGAAGATCATATCTGCTCCACCGGCGATGCTTCCTGACAATCCCGCGCTCTTGCCTTCTTGCATCAGAACTGTAAAAATCAAGCCCAGGGCACTGATGAACTGCAGAATAAGAAATATCGTTTTAACCACCTTTAGAACCTCCTTTCATCATCTTCCCTAAAGCCGCATCATATTGTAACACAACCTATTCTGGTTATTCAAGATCAACCTAGCGCCCTATGTTGTAAAAGCTCTTGCGACCGGGGTAGACGGCGAAGACATCCAACTCTTCCTCGATCCGCAGCAGGCGGTTGTATTTGGCGATCCGGTCGGTACGGGCCGGAGCCCCGGTCTTTATCTGGCCGGCATTGACAGCCACCGCCACGTCAGCCATGGTGGAATCCTCGGTCTCCCCGGAACGATGCGAGATCACACAGGTATATCCGCTCCGCTTGGCCAATTCTATGGTATCCAGGGTCTCGGTCAGGGTGCCGATCTGGTTGAGTTTGATAAGGATGCTGTTGCAGACCCCAGCCTCGATCCCCTGAGCCAAACGTTGGCTGTTGGTCACAAACAGATCATCCCCCACCAGCTGCACGCGGCCGCCGATGCGGTCGGTGAGTTTTTTCCACCCTTCCCAGTCATCTTCGGCCAACCCATCCTCGATCGAGATCAAGGGGTACCGCTGGGTCAGTCCCTCGTAGAAATCTACCATCTCATCCACGCTCAGCACCATATTGTTGCCGGCCAGGTGGTATTTGCCGTCTATAAATAATTCGGTAGCGGCGGTGTCCACAGCCAGGCAGATGTCGGTCCCGGCTGCGTAGCCGGCCTTTTCGATAGCCTCCATGATAACGTCGAGAGCAGCTTCGTTGGAAGGCAGATTAGGGGCAAATCCGCCTTCATCTCCTACCGATGTAGCCAGGCCTCTGCCGGCCAAGACCTTCTTAAGAGAATGATATACCTCCACCCCCATCCGCAATCCTTCTGCAAAACTGGGTGCTCCACAGGGCACCACCATGAATTCCTGGATGTCCACGTTGTTGTCGGCGTGCTTGCCGCCGTTGAGAATATTCATCATCGGCACCGGCAACTGTTTGGCATTGACGCCCCCAATATACTGGTATAAAGGTATGTTAAGGTAAGCCGCTGCCGCCCGGGCGCAGGCCAGGGATACTCCCAGGATGGCGTTGGCGCCCAGCTTGCTTTTATTGGGAGTCCCGTCCAGGTCGATCATCAAGGTATCAATATCGATCTGGTGCAAAGCCTCCATGCCGATCACCTCGGGGGCAATGACCTCATTTACGTTTTTGACCGCCTGGAGTACCCCCTTGCCACCATAACGCTTAGGGTCACCGTCCCTAAGTTCGACTGCCTCGTGGGCTCCGGTGGATGCTCCCGAGGGTACCATGGCACTACCCATGGTGCCGTCTTCCAGCACAACCTCCACCTCGATGGTGGGATTTCCCCTTGAATCCAGAACTTCCCGAGCAAACACATCAACAATTATACTCATCCTAACTTGCTCCTTCCCCATCAGTTAATATATCGGTTTCTATAGCTGGGTCAAAGGCCTACCGGTCATTTCTACGGGTACCTGTATACCCAGCAGGCTCAGCATGGTAGGGGCTATGTCGCGCAGAGATCCGCCCTCCCGCAAAGGCTGACTTATATGAGATTCTGACACCAGGATAAAAGGCACTTTGCTGGTAGTATGGGCGGTAAAGGGGCTGCCATTTTCACCAGCCATCATCTCCGCATTGCCATGGTCGGCAGTTATCAGCAGGATCCCGCCTTTGCCCAACACCTGGTCGGCTACCTGGGCCAGGCATTCATCCAGAACTTGGATCGATTCCACCGCCGCCGCCATAATTCCGGTATGGCCTACCATGTCGGCATTGGCGTAGTTCATAAAAACGACATCATAGTAATCACGGTCCAGTTCGACCAGAGTTCTATTGGTTATCTCGCGAGCGCTCATCGCTGGCTGCAGGTCATATGTAGCGATTTTGGGCGATGGGATCAGGATTCTATCCTCGCCTGACAGGGCCTCTTCCACCCCTCCGTTGAAAAAGAAGGTCAGGTGGGCATACTTCTCTGTTTCCGCAATCCGCAACTGATGGAGACCATGCTGTGATAGTACCTGCCCGAGAGTATTGGTGAGGTTTTGGGGCTGAAAGGCTACCGGAGCTGATAGCTCAATATCATACTGGGTCATACAGGCATAGTGGATGGCCGGCCGCTGTCTGCGCTCGAAATGCTCCAGCTGCTCATCAACCAAGGCATGGCTGATCTGTCTAGCCCGGTCGGCTCGAAAATTGAAGAAAATTACGCTGTCGCCATCCTTGATGGTAGCCACTGGTTGCCCGCTAGGCTCTAAGATCACTGCCGGTTCCACGAATTCATCGGTTATACCGGCCGCATAACTGGCGGTTATAGCTGCCTGAGCACATAGTTCCCTAACGCCCTCTCCCAGCACCATAGCATCATAGGCTTTTTTAATCCGGTCCCAGCGATTATCTCGGTCCATCCCGTAAAAGCGACCGCCCAGGGTCGCGATCCGGCCGATACCCAACTCTCCCATCTGCTCTTCCAGGCTGCTTATGTAGCCGGCTGCACTCTGGGGCGGTACATCCCGGCCGTCCAGGAAAGCATGTACGTAAACCTGACCGGCACCTTCATCTTTGCATAGCTGCAACAAGGCGAACAGGTGGCTGAGGTCACTGTGTACCCCTCCGTCGGAAACCAAACCCATCAGGTGAACCCTGCCGTTCTGTCGGCGGGCGGTCGCCACCGCTTGCCGCAACACCGGATTGCTGAAAAAGGAACCGTCCTCAATGGCTTGGCATATCCTGGTTATCTCCTGGTAGACTGTGCGCCCGGCCCCGATATTAAGATGCCCCACTTCGGAATTACCCATCTGCCCACGGGGCAAGCCCACCTCATATCCTGAACATTCCAACAAGGTATGGGGGTACTTGGCCTGCAGGTCATAAAACCGGACCGGGTGGGCACAGGATATGGCATTGTCGGCGCAGGGGCACCGCTCTCCCCATCCATCCAAGATCATCAAAACCATAGGTTTTTTAGCCATCCGAGTTCAACCTCACGATACTGGCAAAATGTTCTGGGTCCAGGCTGGCCCCGCCCACCAAGGCGCCGTTGATATCCGCCTGAGCCGTAAACGCGGCGATGGTTCGAGCCGTCACACTGCCCCCGTAAAGGATGGGAATATCCCGGGCCCAATCATTTACTTGGAAACCACCCAAATACCTGCGGATAGAGGCACAGATGCCTTGGGCATCAGCCGGACTGGCGTTGACACCGGTACCGATTGCCCACACCGGTTCGTAGGCGACTACCAGGTTGGGAAGCTCCAACCCTGCCAAGCCTTGTTCCAACTGCTCTCGGACCACCGTTTGGGTCTGGCCCTGCTCCCTCTCCGGCAGCGACTCGCCCACACAGAATATCGGCACCAATCCGCAACTTACAGCCGCTTTGAGCTTGCGATTGATGTCCTGGTCGTTTTCCCCCAAGATGTGGCGGCGCTCCGAATGACCGATTATCACGTACCGGCACCCCATATCCGCCAGCATAGCGGCGGATATCTCACCAGTGAAAGCACCCTCGGGTTCCCAAAACACATCCTGGGCCCCCAGCTGGATACCCGTATTTTCCAAGGCCTCCCTAAGATAAGCCAAGCAGGTGAAAGGAGGACAGATGATCACCTCGGTCTTCTCCCACCCGGTCAGGCGGGGCAGGAAATCGACCATGTAACGGTGCGCCTCACCGACTGTCTTGTTCATCTTCCAGTTGGCGGCAATCAGCACTCTATCCATTCATAACCTTCCTCTATTCGCAGGTTTTAACCCCTGGCAACTCTTTGCCCTCCAGGAATTCCAGGGTGGCGCCTCCCCCGGTCGATATGTGGGTGATATCCTTTTCC
>JAQVXF010000086.1 GCA_028709355.1 Syntrophomonas sp. | reverse complement strand
AGTGCATCCAGCCCGGCAATGGTTTTCTGATTACCCTGGCCTGCCCGAAACTATTAACCAGGAAGGAAACTACACGATCCCATATGCGGTCGTTTCTATGGATTTCTCCCTTGGCCAGCATCCAAACCTGAATCCGTTTCCACAAACCGACCAGGATAAAGCCGATAGGTATAAACATGAATATATATATCAGCCATTCGTAGGGAACGTTGGCCCCGACCTCGCGCATTGGAACTTCGTAAAAACCCCTGAGGGGGTGCGCTCCAAAAATCATTTATCCAATTCCCTCCTTAATCCACTAAGGAAAGGTATCCTGGATATGCGCAGGGCATATCCAGTGATACCATCGATACTCAGGGATTAACTATTTCTTTAACTCGGTCATCAACAAGGGTATTACCTTGAATAGGTCGGCAACCACGCCAAAATCGGAAACGCCGAAGATCGGAGCTTCAGTATCAGTATTGATAGCGGCAATGAACTTGGAGGAGGACATACCAGCCAGATGCTGGATGGCTCCGGATATACCACAGGCGATGTACAGGTTGGGAAGAACCACCTTGCCGGTCTGACCAACTTGGAGTTCGTGTCCCAGCCAACCGGAGTCGATCGATGCTCTGGATCCACCTACCGCTGCACCCAACATATCCGCCAATTGCTCAACCAACTTGATTCCATCCGGACCTTTACAACCACGTCCGCCGGATACTACCACGGCTGCTTCAGCCAGGTCGGGGCGCGCGGATACGGTTGGTTTGAATTCTTTCATTATCTGGTACACATCAGCGGCAGTAGCTGCTACCGCTGCCTTGACAACTGCGCCGGCGCCAGCGGTGGAACCAACTTCCCAAACGCCGGGGCGGATGGTCGCCAGGACTGGGCTGCCAGCTACTTCAACCTTGGCTAGGGCTTTACCGGCATAGATAGCCCTGGTGAAAAGGCCCTTGCCAGCAGAAATTTCAGCCGCAACTGCATCGGTGGCCAATCCAGTATCCAGCTTCTGGGCTAGTCTGGAGGCCATATCACGGCCGTTGAAAGAATGAGCAAACAATACCGCATTAGGGCTGAATTCATTGATCATAGCAACTATCTGAGCTACGAAAGCGCCGGTGTTGTAATTGGCAAAAATGGCATCATCAGCCACGTATACCTTGTCCGCACCATACTTGGCCAGCTCGCCAGCCAATCCTTCCACTCCCTGTCCAAATACGACTGCAGCAACCTCGTCGCTGCCTTTCTTGCATTCAGACAACATTTCATAAGTAACTTTACGGATATTACCGTCCTTTTGTTCAACAAAAACCCATGTTCCTGCCATGAATTACCCTCCTTTTTAATACATAAATTAATAATTTATGTGCTTATTTCACTTCCACTTTAACGACGCTCTTCATCCATTCGCCCAGTTTGGCCGCACATACATCAGCATCATCCTCTACCTTGATACCTGCCTGTTTGGCAGCGGGCAGAGCAAATTCAACGATATTTACCTTATTGGCAACTGCAACACCATCTTTGGTTGCGACCGGTTTCTTCTTGGCAGCCATAATACCCTTCATGGAAGGATAACGGGGTTCATTCCAGCTTACTTGGCTGGAGATCACGGCAGGCAGACTGACTTCGATAACCGAGGTTCCGCCGTCGGCTTCACATGTGCAGGTAGCTTTGCCGCCTGCGATCTCAACTGCAGTCATAACATTGACATGGGGCAGGCCCAGGATTTCGGCAACCCGGGTAGGAACCTGGGATGATCCGTCATCAGCCGCAACGTGGCCGGCCAATATCAACTCGGGATTTTCTTCCTTGATAGCTGCAGCTAGAGCGGTTGCACGTGCATACTCATCAGCAGCAGTGTCCTGTTTCACTAAGATACCCCGGTCAGCGCCCATCGCCAGAGCGGTGCGGATAGCATCCATGGCCTTGTCAGCGCCGGCGCTCATTACTACTACTTCAGTAGCAATGCCCTTCTCTTTTAATTGAATTGCGCCCTCAACAGCTACCTCATCATAGGGATTAATAATCAGGTTGATACCAGCATCGTTGATTTTGCCGTCCTTCAAATCAATCTTGGCTTCGGTGTCGAATGTTTGCTTAACCAACACTATAACCTTCAAGTCCATTCCTCCTTTTCATCTAGAGCTTTCTACTATTCGATATCAGACATTCTGGTTGACTGTAACCTACTTGCCATCACCCCCAAGACAGTTATATGTATGAACTTTTTGCCTACGGCAAATTTACCGCCCAAATATTGCGGTAGTACTCAAACCCAATTGTATATTTTCTATATTGAAGTCTAATTTCCTGCTTATATGGTCCAATCCGAAAAAATTTTTGCCAATTTTAAAGTTGTTGCAGACAAAACTCCAGAGCCTCAAGGGTTCTATCTACATCCTCCTCGGTATGAGCTGCAGACACAAAACATACTTCAAATTGCGATGGAGGCAGGTAGATCCCTAACTCCAGCATCCCTCGGAAATAGTCCGCATACCTAAGGGTGTCGCTCCTACCTACCGACTCGTAATCATTAATCGGAGAGGGAGCAAAGAACAATGAAAACATGGAAGCACACTGGTTCAGACAAGCTTCCAGTCGGTACGCTTCAACCAGGACCTTGATGCCGTCGGTAAGACGATTGGCCATCTCTTCCATTTGCGGGTAAGGATCGTTTTCTCTTAAGAGAGTCAAGGCGGTTGCTCCCGCCGCCATGGCGATGGGATTGCCCGAAAGGGTGCCGGCCTGGTAAACATCTCCTTGAGGAGCAATCCGTTCCATGAATTGCTTTTTGCCTCCGTAAGCACCAACCGGCAGGCCGCCCCCAATTATCTTGCCCAAGGTAGTCAGATCCGGTTCTATATCCAATTGGGTTTGTACTCCCCCGTAACATACCCGGAAACCGGTAATTATCTCATCAAATATCAATAAGCTTCCATATAGACGGGTAATCTCCCGCAAGCCCTGCAGAAATCCTGGTTTGGGATTGACCAGACCCATATTGGCGGCCACTGGTTCTACTATCACCGCCGCGATATCCGGCCCCATGATCATAAAGGCTTTCTTGACCGAATCAAGGTCATTGTACTTGCATACTACCGTCTGATCAGTAATGGATTTGGGAACTCCAGCACTGGTGGGAACCCCAGTGGTCAACAAACCAGAGCCCGCCTTGATCAGAAATGAGTCGGCATGACCATGGTAGCAGCCTTCGAATTTTATTATCTTGTCCCGTCCGGTGACCGCCCGAGCCAAACGCACCGCACTCATGGTGGCCTCAGTGCCTGAATTGACCAACCTGACCTGATCAATTGCCGGGAAGGCTTCGCAGATGAGACGGGCCAATTGAACTTCTCGAGCGGAACAGGCTCCGAAACTAGTACCTTCCTCCGCCGCCGAGCAAATGGCCTGGATAATATCTGGGTGACTGTGGCCCCAGACTAGTGGTCCCCAGGAACAAACATAGTCTATGAATCCATTGCCATCGACGTCATAGATCTTTGAACCCCGACCTCTGGCGATCATCAGCGGATTCATGCCCACAGCCTTGAAAGCCCGGACAGGACTGTTCACTCCGCCCGGCATGTACTTCCGGGCTTCATTAAATATCCTCTCTGAATGCGTGGTTTCCAAACTGAGACCCCCCCTAGCCATTTTTCGTCCATGCTCAGACGTAAGTCATGCTCGCCTTCTTGAATTCCCTGAGGCTCTTGATTATCACAAAATCGTTCAGTCCGGTTTGGGCTGCCGCCCGGTTGATCAACTCCTGGAGCTGCTCTTCACTGCGAGCATGGCACATGGTGAATAGATTGTAAGGAAATACAGCTGGCACCGAACGCAAATAACAATGACTGATCTCCTGGAATCCGGCCATCTGCCCGCCAGCCTCATCAGCCTTATCCGGATCAACCTTCCAGGCCACCATGGCATTGGCGATATAGCCGGCCTGCTGATGTCTAAGCACCGCCCCCCAGCGGCGGAGCACCCCATCTGTCCTCATCTGCTCTATCCTCTGCAGAATCTGGTCGACCTCGATACCCAGTTGTTGGGACAGTTGGGCAAAGGGGTGAGGATCCAAGGGCAAATCGCCCTGTATCAAGGCGATTATCGCAATATCGATCGAATCATGCATCATCCTGCTTCTCCATGTCAAAGGCTACTTTGATTTTGAATATTTTCTCGGCGGGCATGCTGATAATCTCGCAGCCCAAGCCCGATCTCAACTCCTCCAGGATATGGTTGGCTTCCTGCTGGGAGGGTACGGTCAGGGTAAACCACACATTCCACTCATGGTCGCGCAGGTAGTTATGGGTTACCCCAGGCAGACGGTTTATAACCTGAATTGCGTTTTCGAGCTCTGACGCCGGAACCACGGCTGCACAGAGAGTAGAAACAAACCCCATAGCATGAGTGTTCATAACGCCCCCGATCCGCCTGATCAGTCCGCTGGATTTCATCACCCCGATGCGGGTGAGAATCTCCGCTTCACTGATCCCCAAGTGATCAGCCATAACCCGATAGGGTTCAGCAGCCACAGGGAAATCGGTTTGCAGTTGATTCAAAATCCTGCGGTCCAGGGAGTCCAGAAGCGGCACCTAATCTACCCCCTTGGGTTGATAGAGGCACCAGGTATCTTCAGCCATGTAATCACCGTTATAATAATTGGCCCGGGCCCGGCAACCCCCACAGCGCACCTGGTAATCGCAGGTGCCGCATTTGCCCTGGTATTCCATGGTACGCAGTCTGTGCAGAACTGGGCTTTCCCGCCAAATCTTATCGAAGGGCTGGTCCTTGACGTTCCCCAATGGCATATCCAGATAAGCACATGGTTGCACGTCACCGGTAGGACTGATTATACAATAACTGATACCGGCCAGGCATCCCTTCGAAAACCTTAATGGTACGCCTTTTTTGTCAGCCACCCGGATGAATTGAGGTGCGCAGGTGGGTTTGATCTCGATCGGAACGGTCCTCTGTTTCTCCATCAACCGCGCCAGAGTTCTCTCATACTCGGCCACCTTGAGTGCTTCATCCTCGATATTGACTGCCCGGCCAGTCGGTACCAGAAAGAAGACATGGTGGGCCATGGCCCCGATTGCAATGGCGAAATCAGTGATGGACTCCAATTCACCAACATTCCAATCCATAACCGTAGTATGGATCTGAAAGGGTACTCCAGCTTCCCGGAGATGCTGCATCCCTGCGATGGTTCGCTGGTAGGCATCCCCCAGCTTGCGAAAAGCATTGTTTTTAGCCGGATCAAGGCTATCCAGACTCACCCCGGCGGCCATGAATCCAGCCGCTTTCATTTGCCGTGCCGTTTCCGCCGTTATCAGGCTGCCGTTGGTGCCCATCACCGCCCGCAATCCAATCCCGGTAGCAAAAGAGGCCAGTTCATAGATGTCAGGCCGCATAAGTGGTTCGCCACCGCTGAATATCATGATCTGGAAGTTCGCCTTCTTTATCTCTTCGATCAGCTTCCTCGCCTGGTCGGTTGAAAGCTCTTGCTCGCTCTTGATACCAGCATCGCGA
>JAQVXF010000085.1 GCA_028709355.1 Syntrophomonas sp. | reverse complement strand
TTCATGCAAGTCAATACCAGCCTGGCATTATTATGGGTCAATGGTGATGCCAGCAGTTTCCTGTACCGCCTGCTGCAACAGTTCGAATTATTCAGGATCTGGGGATTTATCCTGCTTATCCTGGGCGGGGCTATCGCCATGAAAAAGAAGCCCCTGGGCCTGGCCGCCTACCTCGGCATACTGGGCATCATCTACGTGGTGGTGCTGGCCGTACTGGCTCAAAACCAGCCGGTGGTATAATCCAAGGACTGTTGGCTCGGGACCATAGAGAGGAGTGAAACCATTGTCAGAAATGACGTCACCCGAGAGAAGTGCCGCTGCCCCCGTTAGTCCTGCCCGATCGACCAAGAAGAGATTTTTTGTCGCAGGGCTCATACTACTGGGCTTGATAGTGGTGGGTTTGAATATCTACCGGATCATGAACAAGGACGTGGTTACAGTAGCGGTGGCCACAGTAAGCCAACAACACCTGGTGGAAGAGGTGCCGGCTGCCGGCAAGGTGGTCGCTGCCAACCGGGAGATGATCCTCAGTGAAGTGACCGGAACGGTCAAGGCCATACACGTCCAGATGGGAGATAAGGTCGGAGCCGGGCAGGTTTTGATGGATATCCATGTCCCCAATGCTGAGCAGCGGCTGGCGACCGCCCGGGCCAACCTGGCGGCAGCAGAGTCCAACCTGCAGCAGGCCGGGGCCGGGGGACAGTCGGCGGAGATTCTGGCCGCCCAGTATGCCGTCTCCCAAGCGCAAAATATCCATGAACAAAACCAGGCGACCCTGGAACGGACCCGCTCCTTGTTCCAGCAGGGAGCGGTGGCCCAGACCGACCTGGAAAGAGCGGAGGCCAGCTTCAAAGATAGCCAGGCGGCCTATGACAAGGCCCAGGCCGACCTGAGAAGGGCCCAAGAATCAGGCCCGCTGCAGATCCAGTCGTTGCAGGCCGCCGCAGAGGCAGCCCGGCTGCAGCTGCAATTGGTGCAAAAGCAAACCGCCCCGGGTCTGGTTAGCACCCGGAGTGGCCAGGTTTTATCGATCATGGTCCAGGCGGGCGACCAGATCACTGAAGGCACCCCTTTGCTGGCCATCGGCAGCCTGGGCACCCTGAGCATCCAGGCCGACGTGACCGAAAGTGAATCCGCCAAGATCAAAGCCGGCCAAGCCGTAATCATCAGCGGCAATGCTTTTCAGAATCAAACCTACCCGGGCCGGGTCACTCAGGTGGGGATGGAGGTCATCAATAAAGTCAAGACCGGCCAAGAGGATACCTTCCTGCCGGTTATCGTGGAGGTAGAAGGTGATTCCCCGTTAATGCCCGGTTACAACGTGGACCTGGACATCATCACCGCCGACAGCCAGGCCCTGGTAATACCCATCGAAGCCTTGATAGAGAAGGAAGAGGGGCCCAGCGTCTGGGTCATCAAGGACGGTCTGGCCCATTTGATCCCAGTAAAAACCGGAATCAGCGATGGTATGACCATCGAGATCAAATCCGGTCTGGCCCAGGACGACCGAGTAGTTATCAACCCTCCCGCCCAGCTCCAGGAAGGGAGTAAGGTGCGGATAAGATGATCACCATCGACAGCCTGTCCAAAACCTATAACACCGGCATTTTAATGGTGGAAGCGCTCAAAGACGTGACCATGAGCGTAGAAGACGGGGATTTCCTGGCGGTGATGGGACCATCCGGGTCCGGCAAATCCACCCTGATGAATATTCTGGGCCTGCTGGACCAGCCCACCGGGGGTAGCTATCGCCTGGATGGAGTCGATACCGGCAGCCTGGATGAGGACCAGCAGGCCGCTTTGCGCAATGGCAAGATCGGTTTTGTTTTCCAGAACTTTAACCTGCTGCCCCGCCTCAACACCCAGCGCAATGTCGAACTGCCGCTGGTTTATGCGGGGGTAAGCCGGGGGGAACGACAGACCCGGGCCGCAGCAGTCCTGCAAAGTGTGGGCTTGCTGAGCCATGCCCGCCATCTCCCCAACGAACTTTCCGGCGGCCAGAAGCAACGGGTGGCCATCGCCCGGGCCATGATCAATCGGCCCAGTCTCTTGCTGGCTGATGAACCTACCGGCAACCTGGACAGCGCTTCCAGTTACGAAATAATGGCCTTATTTCAAGACCTGCACCGCCAGGGCAGCACTATCATCCTGGTCACCCATGAACCTGAGATAGCCCAGCTGGCACGTCAGATCATTTATTTCCGGGACGGGCGGCTGGTCAGCAGCGAGAAGGTGGAACACCCCCTGGATGCTCGGGACCTGCTGGAAGAGTGGCGCCAAGAACAAGGAGAACTGATATGAGATTCGGAGAGATGCTGGCCCTGGCCGTTGAGGGCATCTGGGTCAACAAGCTGCGTTCGGCCCTGACCATGCTGGGCATGATCATCGGGGTCATGTTTGTCATCATCATTGTCACCTTGGGGCAGAGCCTGAATGAGCAAGTCGCCGAGGAAGTGGAAGGGATGGGGGCCAATGCCTTTACCCTGCTGGCGGTGACCAACGAAGATGGGCAAAGAGGCCGGTTGACCCTGGAAGACTGTCAATTTCTCGAGACCACCATAGACAGCATCGAGTTCGTGGTACCCATCGCCTATGCCAACTATACCGCCGCAGTGGAGACCAGCCGCGCCAAGAAGGGCACTACCCTTATAGGGACCAGTCCTGACTATATCAAAGTGGACCAGATGGGATTCAACCAGGGGCGTTTTTTCAGCGAGGCTGAAAACCAGGTGGGGCGCAGGGTAGCGGTGATCAGCCAGCAGATGGCGGACGACCTGTTCGGCCCGGGCAGTGAGGCAGTCGGCAGAACCGTGCGTATCAACCGCCTCCCCTTCCAAGTCTGCGGGGTGACCAAGCCCCAGGCTGCCCTGCTGGGCATAGAGCAATCCACTACCTTCATCCCGGTCAAAACCATGCTGGCCATGAGTGATGACAAGGATATCCAGCAGGCTTTGGCACGGGTAAAAACCGGCGACCAATTGCAGGCGGCCACCGTGCAGAGTGTCCGCATCCTGGAAATGCGTCATGCTGTCAAGGGCGGATTCATGACCCAGACCAATGAAGAGGCGCTGGAACAGTTCAGTACCATCCTGGCCGTCATTACCTCGGTTTTCGGCGCCCTGGCGGGGATCGCCCTGCTGGTGGGGGGCATCGGTATCATGAACATCATGCTGGTCTCGGTCACCGAACGCACCCGGGAGATCGGGGTGCGGGTAGCTTTAGGGGCCCGCCGCCGCGACATCCTGACCCAATTCCTGGTGGAGTCAGCTACCCTGGCCGCCATCGGCGGCAGCCTTGGCATGCTGCTGGGCATCGGTTTCGGGGCCTTGATATCGGTAATCTTGGAGATGCCGGTGGTCATTTCGTTGGGCACCATCCTATTCGCTTTCGGATTCTCCTCAGCCATAGGCATCATCTTCGGTCTCTATCCCGCCAACCGGGCGGCCCGGCTCAATCCCATCGACGCCCTGCGCTACGAATAAATGAGGCCGACCGGGCGGCGGCCCGGGAGCGCAGGGCAAGGCACCACTAAAGCCCGCGACCAAGGCGTATAGGCAATACGCCGAGCGAGCGGGCTTTGTGTAGTAACGATGCTATTCGTTTCCGGGATTAGCCTGGGCAAAAAGTAAGCTCCAACGAACCTTTATCGACTTACTTCCTTATCTTTGCCTTCCAACTTCGTTGCTTGTCTCTCAACTTTTCTTTCTACCTTCGTCCTTGGAATTTCTTTTACCTTCAGTTTACTTCAGTTTCACTTTACTTCCATCTATCACTTGCCTTCTTTCCTTGGCAGAATCGTCGGCAGATGATCTATTTCCGTATCGTTATTCTGTTATAAACTGATTTCTTTTACTTTTCCTTGGATATAGTAAATTGCTTTACCTGGTATCTTTACTGGATTGAAAGTTTTCTGTTTCTGTTTTCTGGCTCCGATTAGGTTTTTGTCTTAGGTGTTCCTTGGAGCTTGAAGGTAGTATACGATGCCCCAATCAAGGTGTCAATAATTGTGAAAGTTAGAATTTTCTTAAACACATCCTTGACAGGCTGATTATAATAAGTTGGAGTGAACCCGGCCTAAATCACAAATATTTACAGTCGGTTTCGTATACATATTAAATACCCTTAGGAGGACAATGATTATGTTTGGAGCAATAGCCGGCGATGTAATAGGTTCGTGTTTCGAGTTTTGCAACACCAAGCGCACCGATTTCCTGATGTTCCAGCCGGGGAGCAGGTTCACCGACGACACCATACTCACCGTGGCAGTAGCTGACTGCATCCTCAACGGCCGTGACTACGCCCGCACCTTGCGGGAGTATGCCCGCCGCTACCCGGGCGCAGGCTATGGCGGCATGTTCCGGCGCTGGGCGGATTCGGATTCCCTGGAACCATACAACAGTTACGGCAACGGTTCGGCTATGCGGGTCAGTCCGGTCGGCTGGGCTTTCGACAACTATGACTGTGTGCTCAAGGAAGCCAAGCGCAGCGCCGCTGCCACCCACAACCATCCCGAAGGCATCAAGGGGGCCCAGGCTATCGCCAGTGCCGTCTATTGGGCCCGGATGGGCCAGGACAAACCCTATGTCAGGGCACAAATACAAGCCCGGTTCGGTTACGACCTCTCCTCGACCCTGGACCAGATCAAGCCCGGGTACCGGTTCGATGCCACCTGCCAGGGTTCTGTCCCCCAGGCCATCATCGCCTTCCTGGAATCAGAGGACTATGAGGACTGCATCCGCAAGGCCATCTCTCTGGGCGGGGACAGCGATACCATCGCGTGTATGGCGGGGGGCATCGCCGAGGCCTATTACCGTTTCATCCCCGACTATATCGTCGCCAAGGTCCGCTCCATGCTGACCCCCGATCTGCTGGCGATCATAGACCAATTTCAGCAACGGTTCATGCGCGAGCGGGAGAGAAAACAGGCTTAACGAAGATCCTGGCCATCCAGCCGCCGGGTGGATGGCCAATTGAATACTGCTACATTTGTAAGAGGGCTTTTCATCGACGTGCGCCTGGGCAAACAGGCACATATGAGGGGCCCTTTTCACGTTGCCATATGGATCGTCTCCCATTCCATTCTTAAGAAGAGAGCCCCGGACTCTCCATTATTGCCATACCAACTGCCAGGTTACTCCGAAGCGGTCGGTCACCCAGGCCACCTTGCGGAAGGCCAGCACCGGCTCCGGCCCCATCATAACGGTCCCGCCCTCGGCCAAGCTGGTGAACAGGGTATCGAATTCCGGCTCATCCAGACAGTCCACTTGCAGGGAGGTGGCCCAGGAGAAATCCACTGCACTGGCTTTGTCCATGTCCATGGCCATTAACTGCACTCCCTTAAGCTCGAAGGTAGCATTGAGCACTTTGCCTGCTTCCCCGAATTGATCCGGGCCGAACTTGGTCATCTCCAGCATTTTCGATCCGGGAAACAGGGACAGGTAGAAATCCACCGCCGCTTCAGCGGTACCCGGAAACGTCAGGAAAGTCTTGATCTTCTGAGCCGACTCGATCATTATGCTATTCCCCTTTCATCCCGCCTCCATCCAGGTAGGCCGGCCCCGGTTCAGCCGGTCCGAGATATCATCGGGCCCGCCTGGTGGC
>JAQVXF010000084.1 GCA_028709355.1 Syntrophomonas sp. | reverse complement strand
GTGATTGGTGCTCCTTCTTAGCTGTGATAGACAATGGGATTTGGTTACTAGGACTTGAAACAGTTAGAGTGGAAATGAGAGCAGGTGATTAGGTGGCGGTGTAATCCGGGGGGAGTGAATACCCTTGATATAGGGGAAGGGCTGAGCTATAGTGACAGTATACTCGCATCCAGGTCAATCAGCCGATAGGCGGTCTCGGCATCAGCGGGACCAGATCGGCACGCAGCACTGTAGGTTTTATTTATAGCAGGGGAGAGATTATGGGATTGATCAATCCACAGGCAGCATCGTTTTTATTGACCGGTTCCGGAGATATCGCCTGTTTGTTCGTGCATGGCTTTACCGCCTCGCCCTCCGAGGTATACCCGGTGGCCCAGTTGGTTTATGCCCAAACCGGGTTCACCGTAAGTGGTCCTCTTCTGCCCGGCCATGGTTGTTCGCCCCAGGAGATGAACCTGACTTGCTGGGAGGACTGGTATGATCGTATCGACCAGGAAATCAAATATCTCAAGAAGCGGCATAGCCGGATCTATGTTACCGGATTGTCCATGGGGGGGCTGCTGAGCCTACATTCTGCCAAGGTTACCAATGACGTGGACGGGGTCATCGCCATCAATACCCCCATCTACACCACTTCACCGCGACTTATGAGCCTGGCGCCTTTATTAAGGTATTTAAAGCCCTATTATCCCAAGAAACTGGCCGCCGACCAGACAGACCTGGACCGGCAGGGGCGGTTTGCCTATGACGTCATGCCATTAAGAGCCTTGCGCAGCATGCATACTCTGCGAGACCGGGTCATAAAGGAACTGCCGGAACTGGAGTTACCCATTTTGTTGATGCAGTCGCGTTGGGATGAAACAGTGGACGCCCGCAGTGCCAAGTTCATCAAAGAAAAAGCGCACCGGGCTCAAGTGCGGCTGATAGAACTTGAGAACTCTGGACACATAGCTACCATGGGACCTGATATCGAATTGATCGCGGCCAAGATAATCGAGTTTGCTATTTAATGTTCGAGGGGTTGGAATGACGCCGGCGAATGAAAAAGAACGGCGGCGCTAAGGGAATCCCCAATATCAATAGAGGAGGAAATCATCCTTGGATAGAGAAGCAGCCCTGAACTTATTGAAGGAGAACCTGCACAACGAAAACTTGATCAACCATTCCCTGGCGGTAGAGGCCATAATGCGCGGATTGGCGCAGCACATGAACCATGATGTGGAAACATTCGGACTGGCCGGCCTGCTGCACGACATCGATTATGACCAGACCGGCGACGATCCCCACCGCCACTCCTTGGTAGCAGCTCAGATGTTGGAGGAGAAAGGGCTGCCGAAGGAGATCATCTACGCGGTCAAAGTCCACAATGAGATCCATGGTTTGGAACGTATCAGCGTCCTGGACAAAACCCTGTATGCAGCTGACCCAGTGAGTGGCTTCATCACTGCCGCGGCTTTGGTGCGGCCAGATAAAAAACTGGCTGAAGTGCAGATGAAGTCTTTGCGGAAGAGATTCAAGGAAACCGCTTTCGCCCGGGGGGCCAGCCGCGAGCAGATGGATACCTGTTCAGAGCTGGGTTTGGCAAGGGATGAGTTCCTTTACATCGCCCTGGACAGCATGAAAAAAATAGCCGATCAGATTGGATTGTAATGGCACAGTCCGATCTCCGATCTGATTGAATTTGCAGAAAGCGTTGACCCATAAGGATAAGAGCTGGATCCAGCATACCAGGGAAGAGGTGAAAGATTGCTTAGTCGTGAAGAAATCCTCCGTCATATGCAGCAGGCGAGTTACCGGCCTTTGTCATACCAGGAACTGCTCGACACTTTACACGTAGGCGAAGATCAGCAGGGCCAATTCGCCAAGATGATCGGACGTCTCCAAAAGGACGGCGAGATCCTCAAGACCCGCCGGGATAAATACGGGCTGCCGGAGAAAATGAATACCTACCGCGGGGTCATCAAGCTGAGCCAACGTGGGCATGGGATTTTTACCCCAGAAGATGCGGACACCGGAGAGGTCTTCATCTATGGACGCAATCTCAATGGGGCTATGCACGAGGACCGGGTGCTGGTGCGATTAAGCGAACGGAACGGCCAACGGCCGGAGGGAGAGGTCATAAGGGCCATCACCAGAGCCCACAAGGAACTGGTGGGCACCTTCGAGAAACGCCGCCATGCTACCTATGTGATCCCCGACGATTCCCGCCAGATATACCCGGTTTATGTGAAGGTGGATGATCGGACCAAGGTCCGCCATGGTGACAAAGTACTAGTGAGACTGACTACCTGGCCGGACAAGAACCAATACCCCGAAGGTCAAATCGTGGAGGTCTTTGGCAAGAAGGGTCAGCCCGGCGTCGATATCCAGATAGTGATCAAGAAGCACGGTTTACGGGAGGGCTTTTCGGCTGCCGTGTTGGAGGAAGCCCGGCGGGTTGATCGCCCGGTGGCAGCGGCCGAGGTGAGCGGACGCCGGGATTTGCGCCGCGTGCGGATGGTGACCATCGATGGTGAGGATGCCAAGGACCTTGATGATGCCGTATCCATCGAGAGGGTCAAAGTCGGCTACCGGCTGGGAGTTCACATCGCCGATGTCTCCCATTATGTGAAAGAAGACAGCAAGCTCGACAAGGAAGCCTGCGAGCGGGGCACCAGCGTGTATCTGGTTGACAAAGTGCTGCCCATGCTGCCGCCTGAACTTTCCAACGGCATCTGCAGTTTGAACGCCGGCCAGGACCGTTTGGCCATGAGCTGCCTCATGGACCTCGACCCATCCGGCAAGGTGCGTAAATATGAGATCGTCCCGTCAGTTATCCATGTCCAGCAGCGCATGACCTACACCGCCGTCAACCGTATCCTGGATGAAGACGATGCTGAAACCCTCCGATCCTACCCGGAGCTGATCGAGGATTTTCGGCTCATGAAGGAATTGGCAGATATCCTCCGGGCTGAGAGGATGAAGCGTGGGGCGCTGGATTTTGACTTTCCCGAACCCAAAGTGATAGTGGACGAAAAGGGTTTTCCGCTGGAGATCAGAGTCCGCTCCAGTGGTTCAGGTGAGCTATTGATAGAGGATTTCATGATCAAGGCCAACGAAGTAGTAGCCGAACATCTGCTAAAAAATGAGGCCCCGGCACTGTACCGGGTACACGAAAAACCCGAAGGTGATTCCCTCACCCGCCTCAACAACGTGCTGGGAGTCTTTGGCCATAAATTACCGGAGAACCGGATCAATCCCCAAGCATTTCAGAAGATCCTGGCCGGGATTAAGGGCACACCAGGGGAGAAGACCATCTCCCTGATGTTGTTGCGCTCCATGAAACATGCCCGTTACGCACCCCAGGCGTTGGGGCATTTCGGGTTGGCCTCCCGCTTCTACTGCCATTTCACCAGCCCTATTCGCCGTTACCCGGACCTGATCGTACACCGGTCCCTGAAGCTATTGTTGGCAGGAGAGATGAAAGGTTCCAGGAGAGCCCAGTTGGAAAAAAGGATGGGATATTTCGGGGAACACGCCACCATCCAGGAGATCAAGGCTGAAGAAGCGGAACGGGATCTGGTTGCCATCAAAAAATGCCAGTACATGAAGCAGTTCATCGGTGAGGAATTCGAGGCCACCATCTCATCAGTGTTGGCTTTCGGATTTTTTGTGGAACTGCCCAACACCGTCGAAGGGTTGGTGCATATCTCCAGTATCCAGGATGACTATTACCATTTCAATGACCGCACGTACACCTTGACCGGCAGCCACGGCGGCAAGACCTATTCGATCGGGGATAAGGTGCGGGTGTTGCTGGTGAAAGTGGATGTCGACGATGTGAAGATCGACTTCGAACTGGTTCGATGATGGATGATATCGGGATGGGGATGCCTTAAGGAGTGGGTTGGCGTTGACTGAGCCCACCGCCCTCCTATATAATGAAGAAGCACTTTTCTACAAACCCTGGCTTGGGCGATGAATCGTTCCGGAGCGAGGGTTTATTTATCGCAGAGATAAGGCAGATACTGCAGGTGGAGACAGCCGATGAAGAAGAAAAAGGGGCTTCCGGCGGTAGTGGAAAACCGGAAAGCCAGACATGAGTATCATATCGAGGACACCTACGAAGCAGGGCTGGTGCTGGTGGGAACTGAGGTCAAATCCCTGCGGGCCGGCAAGGGCAACCTTCAGGACGCCTATGCCTCAGTTAAGGATGGAGAGGTTTGGGTGTTTAACTTCCATATAAGTCCCTATGAGCAGGGCAACCTGTTCAACCATGATCCCAAACGACCGAAGAAACTGCTCCTGCACAAGGCCGAAATACGACGCTTGCTGTCCTTACAGCGTGAAAAGGGCTACACCCTGATCCCGCTCAAGATATTTTTCAAGCAGGGCAAGGCCAAGATGGACCTGGCCGTGGCAGTGGGCAAGAAGCTCTACGACAAGCGCCAGGATATCGCCGAACGCTCGGCCCGCCGGGACATCGAAAGGGCCTTGAAGGAAAAGGGGCGGGGCGAATAGGGGCAGGCCACACCACCGCCTGATGTATAGTATGGAAAAATGTGATATACTGTAAGGGCGAGTAGATATACTACTCCCATGTTCTTGGACAATAACCCAAATCGGCAGCCATTATTGTACCTCTTTTAAGGGGGCGCAATGGTTTCGACGGGGGATAAGATGGGTCGAGAAGCGAGCCGAGTTGTCGCCAGCTCGTTAAAAAGGTGAAAAATTTACAACTGCCGAAGATAACTTCGCACTAGCGGCTTAAGCCGCTCGTCCGGCCAGGTTTCCTAGCGGCCTGGTGCAGGGCGTCACTTAGTTAGGGTACCCTTAAGCCTTCTTTCTCGAGGGGCTTTATGGGGAAAACAATCGGGGATAGCCTGAGGAAGCCTGTTCGTGGGCGTCCCGGTGGCGAAGCTCAAAACACGGACTGCGCTCGGAGATGCTCTGCTGGTCTTTCTTTCGGACGGGGGTTCGACTCCCCCCGCCTCCACCAGATTATCTACCATCTATTGATAAAAAGAATTTTATCGGTGGGTGGTTTTTATTTGGCCTGAAAGTGCAGTATTAAAGCCGCTCCTGCATTTTTGAGGAGTGGCTTTTATCATTTTGTGTAGATTTATTTTGCCCATTATAAGATTAACCTCCGGCATTTTTTCTTGATGATGGCTGCGTATTCGTTGAAATTTAGCGGAGGGTGTGCATTTCCAATAGGTAATCGTTGAAAGATTGAGCTAATCGTTAAAAGGTATTGTGTGGTGTAAAATATACCCCATAGAATGGACAGCAAAAAGTGTAGAGACCCGTCTTGTGGACAGGAAAAAAGGTTTGAGAAACATCGAATCCTTGAACGTGGACACAAAAAGGTTTAATCTGCATGGAAGCAATTTTATGGGGAGATAACAGATGAGTTGGAAGACATTCACGCCTGAAGAACTGGTGAAAATCAAACAGAATCCATACGTAAAAAGCGCCACGGCCCACATGATCCGTTTCACTTGGTTGTTTAAAGAGGAGTTCTGGGAGCAAATAGGAAGAGGGATGAAGCCCACTGATATTATTAGAAGCATGGGTTTTGACCCGGAAGTGCTTGGCGAATCCCGCATCAGTGGTATTACTCAGCATATTCGTGAACAGGCTGAAAGCGGGACAGGATTTCGCGATGTA
>JAQVXF010000083.1 GCA_028709355.1 Syntrophomonas sp. | reverse complement strand
TTGTTGATGATGGCCACAAACCGGGCATCAGCCAGTTTGTCACATCGCTCCGCCTTTTCGGTGGCGGTGATCTCTGCCCAGGCCAGGGACAACGCCGCCAGCAGATCCTTATCCTTCTCCTTCCGGGCCTTGATCATGTCTTGATACAAATGGTCCCGCATCGTTCCCCTCTCCTTTTTTCTATTTGGCCGACCTGACACCAACGGTCGGTTCTGCTGTGCCTGGTTGTCTTACCCATGGGCCCCAGAGACACAAGAGCACCTTTCCCCGGTGTTTCTTCATAATAATCATTTAGTATAATTAATGATCTTGTAGGTCATCCAGAGCGTCGAGACGATAAAAACCAACCACACCAACCAGATGATATGGAGTATGGTCTGGGTAAAATAGACCCCCAGCAGGATACCGAAAGAAATCATCAGGAATTTAAAGAAACCATAGTCTACAACCGTATATTTCTTCGTCGCCGCCATGACTCGGTTTATCATGTTATGCATCTTCGCAAACTCCTTCATAACTGCCAAAATCAATGACCGTCAGGCCGGCTCAGCGCCGCCGCGGCTGGGGAAAATAGGCCCGGTCCGGCAGCAGTCCCGGCGTGTTGCAACATCTCCACCGCTTACCGGACCCAGCCCGAGACATTTGTCTATTACTGGCCGCCTCGGCCAGAATCCCGATGACCTGTGAAAGAACATATACCGAGCACAGTTGCGTTTCTACTCCTGATTATATAAGAAAGAAGCTGGTTTAAGTAGTCTATACTCCAGAGGATAGTTGGGCGTGAGCCGCAGAGATGATGCAGTGAGGCCAACCAGTGCCACTGGAGACGCAAAAACACAGGATAACCATCCTCTTGGGTTTCCCCCTGGGTTCGGTCTCCTGTGTTAAAGGAAGAAGCCTGGGCTACAGGCTGATGATACTCTTCTGTTTCTCGGTGCGGAGGAATTCTACCCGGGACTTGCTGATGAGGCGCAAATCCTTATGGTCGCACTGGTAGCGCCGGGCCCGCCGCTGCACAGCTGCCTCGGTCCCGTAGAAGAAGCGGGTGGTACAGTGACCATCCCGGAAATAGTCCAGTTGCCAGTATTGTTTCATCTCATTTCATCCTCTCGACGGGTCGCATGATTTTGCTGCCACATTGATCTGTTTTGCGCCATTTATTACTAAACCGCACCAACTATGACTTAATGTTTCCAAAATATGTACCAAACCATGCTATTTGGTATCTAATGAGATTGTACAAAATGGTATACTGGTTGACAAGCAGTAAAATTTGTTTGCCTGCCTATTTTTTTACATGAGGTGTTGCCGGCATGACCGATCCGTTATCTTATTCGCCCGAAGAACTGAGCAAACTGCTCAAAATCTCCAAAGGCACGGTTTATGAATTACTGAAACGGGGCGAGATTCCTTCCTACCGAGTGGGCAAGAAGATCCGCATCAGCCAGGCCGACCTGCAGGTGTATATGCACGCAGCAGACAGGCCCGCCAAGGCCAGCGCCGAGAGTGTCAAGATCCCCCTGGAGAAACTGATCATCGAAAACCAGGGGCTGATTATCTGCGGCCAGGATATCGTGCTGGATGTTTTGACCCGTTACCTGGAGAAGCGTAATCCCATGCTGCGCTCGCTGCGTTCCTACGTGGGCAGTATCGATGGACTGCTGGCCCTTTACAAGGGCACCGCCAACATAACCGCCACCCACCTCTGGGACGGGGAGACCGGAGAGTTCAACATCCCCTACGTGCGGCGCTTCCTGCCCGGCCAGCGGACGGTGGTCATCAACCTGGTCTACCGCACCCTGGGATTCTACCTGGCCCCGGGAAATCCCCTCGATATCCGCAGCTGGACCGACCTGGCCCGCCCCGGGTTGCGGCTGATCAACCGCGATAAGGGTTCCGGCACCCGGGTGATGCTGGACGAACACCTGCGCAATCTGAATATCGACACCCGCACAATCCAGGGCTATGAAGATGAAGAGATGAGCCATATCGCAGTGGCCAGCGCGGTGGCGCGGGGCATGGCGGATGTGGGACTGGGCACCGAAAAGGCCGCCCTGCAGGTCCAGGAGATAGATTTTGTGCCCCTATCCCAGGAACGCTATGACCTGGTCTGCTACAAGCATGACCTGGAGAAATCGAACTTCCAGACCATGCTGGCCATCTTGCGGTCGGACCAGTTCAAAGACGAGGTAGCCGGGATGGGCGGCTACGATACTTCCCGGATGGGGGAGATCATGGCCGAACTGTAGCCGCTCGGCAAGGGGAGGGTCGGTGGCCTGGTTCTTAAAAACCAACTGGGGGAATCCCCGCCCAGGTCGATCTGTTCACCATTATCCTCATAAATATTGAAATCAGCAGGGCCACCCGGTGGGCCCTGCTTTCTGCTTTTAAGCCCAGGGCTGCATTCCCGTTTGACAGCCGGGCCCCAGAAAATACAATGGACCGGGATCAATTTCCCGGCCTCTTGCTGTACGCCGTTTTTGATTTCTAAACCACCCGTAGGCTGCCTCGGTCTTTCCTGGTCCCAGGTCTGCTATCTGCGGTGGGCATCCGACTCCAGCATCTTCAGCTTGCTGCGGAATCCGTTGCTGGTCTGACCGCCTTTATCGTGTACGGTCTTGATGGCCTCACTGATGATGGGGGCCACCGACAAAACGGTGAGGCGGTCGAATCGTTTATAGTCCGGCACGGGAATGGTATTGGTGACGATTACCTCCCGGATGGGAGAGAGATGCAGTCTGAATATGGCCGACCCAGAGAATACCGGATGGGTGCAGCAGGCGATCACCTCCCGGGCTCCCTCCTGGATCAAGGCCCGGGCCGAGGAATCGACCCGCCGGCCGGTATCGATGATGTCGTCGAAGAGGATCGCGGTCTTGTCCGCCACCTCGCCGATCACGGTGATGATGTCTGGCCCCTGCTTGGTTTCCTGGCGCCGGTCGATGATGGCCAGCGGAGCCCCCAGTCGGGCGGCCAGTTCACGGGCTCGGGTAACCCCGCCTACGTCCGGCGAGACCACCACCGTCTCCCCCTCCAGCTTCTTGGCGAGCAGGAAGTCAGCTATGGTGGGTATGATGTTGATGTTGTCCATGGGGATATCGAAGAAACCCTGGATCTGGCTGGAATGCAGGTCGCAGGACAGTACCCGGTCGGCTCCCGCCCGGGTGATCAGGTTGGACACCAGCTTGGCGGTGATGGGATCGCGGGCCCGGGTCTTGGCATCCCGGCGGGCGTAACCCAGATAGGGGACGACGGCGATGATCCGCCCCGCCGAAGCCCGGCGGCAGGCGTCGATCATGATCAGCAGCTCCATCAGGGTATCATTGATGGGAGTGCAGGTGGATTGCACGATGAAGATGTCGATCCCCCGCACGCTCTCGAAGATCTCCACCCCCACTTCTCCGTCCGAGAAGGCCTGCACCTCGGCCCGGATAGGGCGCATGTGCAGGTATGAGGCGATTTCGGCGGCCAGCCCGCGGCTGGCGTTGCCGGTCATGATCTTGATCCCCCGGGTCGGTCCATGGAACAATAAATCCACCCCCGCAAATAATCATCGGCGTTGTCGCCGCTGCTGGCTTTCCTGGTTGGACGGGTGTCCGGGCTATCACCTGGTTAGTCGGGGCGGCCGACCAGCTGGGCTGGTCTGCCAAGGGATGGCTTCCACATTTATGGCTGTCATACTGCCGGCTGTCCATTCTGGACCGGAGTGATTGCCGGCTGCGGGTTGCTTTTCTAATTATAGTTTATCTGCGTGATTCTTTCTCCATATTTTCTGTCCTTACTGTGGACGGCTGTCTCCAACCATCCTGGCCCATGCCACAGGGCTGCTATATGTAGTATGATGGACTCAAACCAAGTCGGGCCGGACCTGCTGGCCGGGTGCCGGCGGGGCAGGGCCGATAATCGAACTGATAAGGGGTGTGGTGTGGTTTGCAGAGAACGGTGATCGATTTTCATGTCCACCTGGCCGAGTATGAAAACCTGAGTGCCAGCACTTTCGAGTTCGGGGCCGCCGCCTATCCAAGCCCGGCCGACTATATCGAGCATTGCCGCCAATACCGGGATCCCGCCAATTTTATCACCCTGCTGGATGCCAACGGGGTCGATTACGCGGTGGTAGTGGCCGAATACGCGCCTTTGACGACCGGTACCGCCAGCAATGAGAAGGTGGAGGCCTTCTGCCGTGACAATCCCCGCTTGATCCCCTTCTGTTCGCTCAATCCCGGTTTCCACGACCAGATGGACAAGCGGCTGGAGGATCTGTGCCTGAACCACGGCTTCCAGGGGCTGAAGCTCTACCCCACCTACAACTATTTCTACCCCAATGACAATTGCCTGTACCCGCTCTATGGGGCCGCCCAGCGCCTGGGCATCCCGGTGCTGTTCCATACCGGTTCGTCGGTCTTCACCAACGCCCGTATCAAATATGGCAATCCCCTCTGCTTCGATGATGTAGCGGTGGATTTCCCCGACCTGAAGATCGTGATGGCCCATGGAGGGCGGGGTCCCTGGTATGAAGAGGCGATGACCATGGTGCGCCTGCACCGCAACGTCTACATAGATGTGACTGGCCTGCCGCCCCGCAAGCTGACCCAGTATTTCCCCGACCTGGGGCGTTTCGCGGCCAAATTCATCTTCGGCAGCGACTGGCCCACGGTGGATGTCAGGAAAAATATCGAGGCGGTGTGCAGTCTCGATATCCCCGCCGATGCCATCGACAAGATCCTGGGCGGCAATGCCCGACACCTGCTGGGCCTCAACTGAGCCCGGGAAGGCCGGGGAACGGCGGAGTGACCACCTGCTGCTGTTCCTTGGTTGTTCTGCTGATCAGTTGCTGATCTCATAAACCTTCATGCGCCGGTAGAGGGTGTGACGGGATATGCCCAGCTCGGCCGCCGCCTGGCTGACATTACCCCCGCAGCGGTTCAAAGCCCGGGTGATATCGTCCCGTTCCTGCTCCTGGGCCAACAGCCGGCGGCCGCTGCGATTGAGAGTCGCCGGCCCCGTTGCCGCCTAATTCGGCCTGCTTCTTGATCTGAGGCAGCCACCCTTCTCCCCGCCTAATATGGAAGCGGCATTGATCCATGGCTGGATCGAAAGACTACTCACCGAGGCAACAGAACCGTCCCCGTGCCTCACTTCTGTTTGAATTTGGCGGCGCGGGCGCGGGTTTCCGTCTCCCGGGCATCGGCCGTTTCATCCAGTTTCAGGCGGTGGGGTTTGGAAGTGCGGGAGCGGGAATCCCAGCTGATGAAGGTGATGTATCCCTCCACGCAGGAGAGCCGGGACATCTGGGTGGTGGCTTCCACGTGCACCACGATACTGGAACCGGAAGCCCGCACCACCCGGGCTGAGATGATAAAGACATCACCCGCCTCGACCGGCTGCTTGCAGATGATTTCATCGACCTTGAGGCAGATCAGTTCGTCCGGGATGCCATGCTCCTGGGCAGCGCAGTTGAAGGCTGCCTCTACCATCCAATCAACCGTGCGGCCGGCATAGAGAGTGGCATGATGGTTGAGGTCGCCATTCAGGACCAGATGGGAAGAGGAATAGGTTCGCACTGATAGATCCCTTCTTTCTGCAGTAGTTTTTCGCTCATCACTCTAATGCCTATGATATCCTAAAAACTGGTCGATGCCTAAAGCAAAAAGAAGGGGCGAGGCCAAACCGGCTGAGCGGGCC
>JAQVXF010000082.1 GCA_028709355.1 Syntrophomonas sp. | reverse complement strand
GGTATCTCGCACGAGGTGGTGCGGCACCGGATTGCTGCCTACAGCCAGGAGAGCACCCGTTATTGCCGCTATAACAAGGACCGGTTCGGCAATGAGATCACGGTCATCGAACCCTATTTCTTCCGGGGGCGGGAAGCGGACTACCAGCTTTGGTCTGAAACCTGCCGGCTGGCAGAAAAGAACTACATGCTGATGTTGAACAACGGCTGCTCCCCGCAGGAAGCTCGCTCGATACTACCCAACTCCCTTAAGACGGAGATCGTGGTCACCTATAATCTGAGGGAATGGCGTCATTTCTTCCGCCTCCGCTGTGATGCGGCCGCCCATCCCCAGATGCGTCAGGTGGCGATTCCCCTCCTGCTCTATTTCCGCACCAAGATGCCGGCTTTGTTCGATGAGATTCCCTTTGATAGCAACTTTCCGGCTCAAGCCTATGCAGCGGTAATAGTCACCGATGAGCTTTTTAATCCGCTGACCTGATTCAGGGTGATGGGACGGAATACAGTGACGGAACAAATGCACTTGAGTGCTGCTTCTCAGCCAAGCAGTCTGCCCCGCCCCATCAACAGCAGCGGCGTCGAGAGATGAGGCAATCATGAACGGCCCTCAGATACTGCGTGAAATCATCTGCAAATCGATCCTTAACAAGACCGGGATTCCGGGCTATGATTATTGCCTGAATCCCTATGGGGGATGTACCCACGCTTGTGTATACTGTTATGCCTCATTTATGTGCCGTTTCAGCGGGCACCAGGAAAAATGGGGAGAATTTTTGGATGTTAAAGTGAACGCTGCCGAGATGTTAGCCAAAAAACTGGGCAGCCGCAACCCTCCAGGGGGCAAGCTTGTCATTGGTACCGTTACTGATGCCTATCAACCGGCGGAGGCCTCGTTCAAGATAACCCGTTCCTGCCTGGAGTTACTGGCGCATTACCGGCGGCTTGAGGTCCATATACTGACCAAATCGGCTTTGGTGGTAAGGGACCTAAGTGTCTTGCAACAGTTGCCGCTTTGCCATATCGGATTCACCATAACCACCATGGACCAAGAGGTAGCCCGGATCATGGAACCCGGCGCATCGCCACCGGCCCGGCGGTTGGAAGCAGCCCTCCGCCTGGTTGATGCGGGGATACCGGTTTGGGTTTTCATTGCCCCCCTGCTGCCGGGCTTAACCGACAGCCGCGAAAAACTGGAGTCATTGTGGCGGGTGTTGAGCGATGCCGGTGTAGCAGAAATATGGGTGGATTGCCTAAATCCGTATCCAGCAGTCCTACACCGCTTGAGGACCAAATACCGAGAGCATTTTCCCTGGGCGTTGCCTGTTCTTGAGCGGTATGTCAGTAACCCGGAGGAGTACAAGGAAATGGTCCAAGGGATTTTTCGGCAGCTAAGCAATCCCTTGAAGTGTCAGATGGCCCTGGTACCGTCGGTGCGGTCTTAAACCAAGGCGAGTATAGCTACAGTGGGGCGTCTTTATAGAAAGGTGGAGCTGGCGTTGGTCGTTACTAATCCAGAGCCGAGCCGCTCATACCACCGCCCCCTCATTGTCTAGGTTCAACCATCCAACCGGGAGTTTCCCGTTGAGGTGACAATTGTTCCAATTTTTAAGACCAGACAGGCAAAATTGAGTATCTGGCCTGGGAGAGCGGGTATGGAACCGAAGAAGAACGGAAAATGGCCGTTGGTGGTCATGATGATATTAATTGGACTGTATATTGTATATGGACTCACCGCAGAGATCCTCAAAAATGGAACAGTCAGCAATCTCCTCCCAACCAAGCCTGCCTGCCAGGTACCCCAATTAGTTTCGCGGCAGGATCAGAATCATAACCAGGTGCCGGATTCCATCGATATAGTGCTGGGAGCACGGGAGGAGGTAATCCGGGGGACGATCTATGACGGTGCCTACTATGCAGGCTATCCCCCTGAAGGCCGCGGGGCATGCACCGACGTAATATGGAGGGCGTTGGCGGCAGCTGGTTATGACCTGAAGAAGATGGTGGATGAGGACATAGCACGTGCCCCGGCTAAGTATGGTGCTACCGGCGCCCAACCGGATCCCAACATTGATTTCCGCCGAGTCAGCAATCTCCGTGTGTTTTTTACTCGTCATGCTCAGCAGTTGACCATCGAGATCAACCCGGGAGCGACCGGAAACTTGGAGCAATGGCAGGCGGGCGATATCGTGGTGTTTGGCGGGCGGCTGGAGCACATCGGGATTATCTCCGATAAACGGGGGAGAGACGGAGTACCCCTGATGATTCACAATAGCGGACCTGCGGCCAGGGAGGACCAGTATTACCTGACCAATTGGCCTACCCCTATAAGCAATCATTTTCGCTTCATTCCTCTCGAGGATCCCATAAATGGGGGGGAACACCAGACATAGCCACCGTGGGGGGAATACTCTGCCTGGTCTGCCGGTGGGTTGTCGAGGCGGAGCCGGGTTGGAATTATACTGTGATGTGATTGGCCAGGCTTCAGAATGAGGCACATTATCAACCGGACTTTTCCAGAAGGGAGCGAAGGCATGCAGGATAAACTGGCCGGAGTAAATAGTATCATGGAAGCGATGCGGGGAAGGCGCCGGGTCCATAAGATATTCATACAGGAGGGCCGTACTGGCAAAAGGATGGAGGAACTGCTCCACTTGGCCCAGAGACGAGGGATTTTCTGCCAGTATGTTGATAAACAGAGATTGGATGGGATGTACACCATGGCCAACCACCAGGGGGTAGTGGCATTGGTGGACAGTTATGAGTATTCAACCCCGGAAGAGATTTTGGAGAAGGCTGCCCTAAATGGAGAGGCACCGTTCGTATTAATATTAGATGGACTTGAGGACCCTCAGAATCTGGGGTCGATTATCAGGACAGCTGAATGCGCTGGAGTTCATGGCGTAATTATTCCCCAGCACAATTCGGTGGAGGTAACCCCGGCAGTGGTCCGGGCGTCTGCCGGGGCGGTCGAACATATGCTGGTGGCCCGGGTGACCAACCTGGTCAACTGCATGAAGGATCTTAAGAAACAGGGTTTATGGATGGTAGGAGCCGATATGGAAGGCGTTCCTTACTACCAGAGCTCTATACCCAATCCCACCGCAGTGGTGATCGGTGGAGAAGGCACCGGGATCAGGAAACTGGTGCGCCAGAATTGCGATATGCTGGTCAGTATACCTATGGCGGGGACCATATCATCGCTGAACGCTTCCGTCGCAGCGGGCCTCATAATATATGAGGTCATCCGGCAACGGTGGTGCCAGGCGAAGCCTTGACGTTTCGGATTTCAATGGCTATACTATTATAGGTCTTACCTATCTGAGCGCAGGTCTTTTTTCATATCACGTACTTCAAATCATAATATGGGGGCGATCGAATGATCAGTTCCGTCGCTGCGAAAGAGTACTTTCTCACCTACACGGAGATGCAGGACGAAGAAACGGTGGAGTTGGCTCAACAAGGTGAGCAGTTTGCCATAGAGTTCCTCATCGACAAGTACAAGAACTTCGTAAGAGCCAAAGCCCGGTCCTATTTTTTGATTGGCGCGGATAGAGAAGATATCATCCAGGAAGGTATGATCGGTCTCTTCAAAGCTATACGCGATTATCGGGTGGATAAACTAACCTCCTTCAGAGCTTTTGCCGAGCTATGTATCACCCGGCAAATCATAACTGCAATAAAGACCGCAACTCGCCAAAAGCATATTCCGCTTAATTCTTATGTATCCCTCAATAAGCCCATATATGATGAAGAGTCTGACCGCACTTTGATGGACATCATAACCACCACCGGAATAACCAATCCAGAAGAAATAATCATCAGCCGTGAGGAATTCAAATTTATCGAGAAGAAGATGGGCGAGATTCTAAGTTCGCTGGAATGGAAAGTGTTGATGTCCTATCTGGAAGGCAAGTCCTACCAGGAAATATCAGTGGATCTGAAGCGCCACGTCAAATCGATTGACAATGCCCTGCAGAGGGTTAAACGAAAGCTGGAGAAATACCTCGAAGACCGTGAACAAATGAGCTGAACCTAATGACTGCTACACGGCCATATCTTCATAAGAATCCGGGCTTGACTTTGAATGGCCCTGGAGCTAAAATCTTATTTGCCGCGCCGAGCTAGCTCAATCGGTAGAGCAGCTGATTTGTAATCAGCAGGTTGCGGGTTCGAGTCCTGTGCTCGGCTCCATTAGAAAAGGCAAAACCACGCAAATTGCGTGGTTTTTGTTTTGGGTGGGTTGGGGTTTGGCAGTCTCGCCTGCCTAATCGCAGCCACAGCATTTAAATCGGGGCATCGCTGCCGCAAAATGGTCGGAGGATCCCCAATCCAGCCAGGTTTTATCTGCGCGCAAATAGACCTAAAATGAAAGAAAGAAGTATACTGATGACAAGTCCGGTCACCCAGGGGAAATAGAAGGTTAAGTTGTACCGCCGGATCAAGATATCACCGGGTAATCGGAAAAAACTGAAGCCCAGTTTAGAACTGGCCAGCCAGACCAAAGCCAAGATTGGCAAGGTAGAACCGGCTGAGCATATCAAGGGATGGGAATAGGAGGTAGGCGAATGGTTAAGCTATGTCGGTTAATAGGATTGGCTCTTTTGTTGTTGGTGGCAGGATGCCAAGAGCAAAATACGACCTCGTCGCCTGGCGAGCTGGTCGAGCCAGGGCAAAACAGCCTGAATAGAGCTGCCGATGCTACCATCCCAGTAGTTGAGCTTGTTGATGCTTTCCCCGGACTATCCTTCCAGCAGCCGGTTGAGTTGATCGCTCCCGGTGATGGCAGCAATCGGCTCTTCGTGGTAGAAAAGGCTGGGAGAATATATGTTATCGAGAAAAATCCTTCAGCAGGTTCGGCCCGGTTGTTCCTCGACATCAGTGACCGGGTCGACAGCAACGCTTCTGAAAAGGGTTTACTGGGGATGGCTTTTCACCCTGATTTTGCCCGCAACCAAATCTTCTATGTGAATTATACTGACCAGAACGAGACGGTCGTAGCCCGTTACCAGGCCAACGATCAAACGCCGCAGACAGGTCGGCCCGATAGTGAACAGGTAGTCCTGACTATACCACAGCCGTTTGCCAACCATAATGGCGGTTGTATTGCTTTTGGTCCCGATGGATTACTGTACATTGCCACCGGAGATGGGGGTTCGGCGGGAGATCCGCGCGGCAACGCCCAGAATCGCAGTAGCTTGCTGGGCAAGATCTTGAGGATAGACGTCAATGGATCGTCACCGGGGGTGGGTTATGGTATTCCGGGTGATAATCCATTTGTGGGGAATAATAGTGGCTACCGGCCGGAGGTATTCGCTTATGGTCTGAGAAATCCATGGAAATTCAGCTTTGATGACGAAGGACGTCTCTGGGCTGCGGATGTGGGGCAAAACACCATGGAAGAGGTCGATATTGTTCGGAAGGGGCTCAATTATGGCTGGAACCTAATGGAGGGCAGCCTTTGTTACCCGGCTTCCAGTAATTGCAACCGGGAGGGATTGGAAATGCCGATTTGGGAATACCGCCGCCCTTTAGGCAACTCCATCACTGGAGGTTATGTGTATCAGAGCCCGAGTTTACCTGCTCTTCGGAATGCCTATATTTATGGCGATTTTGTCAGCGGTCGTATCTGGGCATTGTACTCGGATGGTCCAGCTCCTGTAAATGTTGTGCTGGTGGACAGCCCGTATAATATATCATCATTTGGGATCGA
>JAQVXF010000081.1 GCA_028709355.1 Syntrophomonas sp. | reverse complement strand
GCCTATCGGGTCCAGACCGAAGTGGGTCATAAATGTACCGGAGCCAAGGTAAACGGGCGGATAGTGCCATTGGATTTTCAGCTCAGCAATGGCGACATCGTAGAAATTATTACTTCCAAAAATTCCGCTGGACCGACCCGGGGATGGCTTGATTTCGTCAAGACCTCGTCAGCTCGAAGCCGGATCAAGGCCTGGTTTAAGCGCAGCCAGCGCCAGGAGCATATCCTAAAAGGCCATGATTTGTTAGATCAGGAACTTAAAAAGCGACACCTGGATGCCAAAGAATTGTTAAAGGATGCCAGATTGAATGAAGTTCTGGAGCGTTTCTCCCTGACCACCCTGGATGATTTGTTTTCGGCGGTAGGGGATGGCAGCCTGACTGCCACCCAGGTGGTCAACCGCATCAAAGAAGTCTGTTTCCCAAACGCCCTGGTTGACGATATAATTAGTAAACCTGTGGTGAGCGCTAAGACCGGTAAGGAACGGGTAACCCGGTCGCTGCGGGTAAAGGGCGTGGATGACATTGTCATCCGGTTGGCTCATTGCTGCAATCCTCTTCCCGGTGACGAGGTCCTGGGTTATATAACCCGGGGACGGGGGGTATCGGTTCACCGTCTGGATTGCCCTAATATGCAGCATTACCTCCGTAGTGAAGCTAACCGCATATTGGAAGTGGAATGGGCCTCCGACAAAGGCAACTATATGGTGGAACTGGAGATCGATGCCATCGACAGGGACCGTTTGACATCGGATGTTATGACCGTCATTGCGGACATGCGGATCCCGGTCAACTCAGTGTTTTCCCGGGCCACCAAAAATGGGATGGCGGTAATGAACCTCAAATTGGAAATATTGGATATGGCCCAGTATAATACGGTCAAGCAGAGGGTGCAGAAGGTCAAGGGTATTAAAGATATACGCAGGGTGCTGCCCGGTGACAGCCGCGTTTAGACAGAGACGCTGAGTGATTGGCACGGTGAATGAGAGGGAGGTAGTAAAAGAGTGATATTGATGGGGATAGAGATCAGCAGCATGGGGGAGAACTGCTACATCGTGGGTTGCAATGAGACCAGAGAGGTGGCGGTGATCGATCCCGGCGGCAATGCCAAGGCGATTGTCAACATGCTCCAAGAAAACGACTTAAAAGCGGTATACATAATCAACACCCATGGTCACATAGATCATATCGGTGCCAATAAAGGGGTTAAGGATGCTACTGGCGCGCAGATATTGATTCACGAGGGTGACGCCAAGATGTTGGTCAACAGCGGCTCCAATCTTTCATCCCTGATGGGTATGGTGGTAACCAGTCCCGCGGCAGACAGATTGCTGAAGGACGGCGATACCATAACGATCGGCAACACGGTCGAATTGCAGGTTATCCATACTCCGGGGCATAGTCCCGGCGGTATATGTCTAAAAACCGGGGACATCATATTTGTTGGCGACACCCTGTTCCAGGGTTCCATAGGCCGCACCGATTTTCCTGGTGGATCACACCAGCAGCTTATCAAGAACATAAAAGAGAAGCTGCTCTGTTATGACGATGAGACGATCGCCTATCCAGGACATGGTCCAGCCACTACGATAGGATTCGAGAGAAAACACAATCCCTTTTTATAGATCAGGCGCAAAATTAAAACCTGTCACCTCACCTTTGCAGCTTCTCATCCGGATGGGTGGGAAGCTTTCTGTTAATATGGATTGGCGGCGATGGCTTCAATTTGATGTCCATTGTTAGCCATCGCCCGCGGATCAGTCTGAGGAGGAAAGCCTATCAGGATCTTTGTTGATATCCAACCACCACAGATGTTCGATCATGTGCACGATCTGGTCAGGATGGCCTTCCCGGGCCACGATTTGCTGCGGTGCCCTCAGGTAGGCGTAACGGATCGGATATGGATCGAGTTGGGCAAACGGGGAGAATGCATGTGCTGCAGGGGCATTGTGGATGTCGGAGCAAAAAAGACCCAGGCAGAATCTGATGTGCATCCGGTGGAAGGCGAAGCCAACGATGAGCCCGCAGCCACAAACATGGTTCGGCGTTTCCTGGTAGAATTACTCAACCGGCACATGGACTGCGAACTCAGTCCCTATGGTACCTTGACCGGGGTGCGCCCGGTCAAAATCGTCCACCGCCTTCTTGATCGGGGGTGGGAGGACACCGCCATCCTGGATCACCTCTTCCGGAAATACCTGGTGAAACTGGATAAAGCCCGCTTGTTGCTGGAGGTGGCCCGGGCCAATCGCCCTTTTTTGCCGGTGCGAATTGAAGCTCCAAGATTATTGAGCGTCTACATCGGCATACCCTTCTGTTCCTCCCGATGCCACTATTGTTCGTTTCCCGGCAATCGGGTGCGGGATTATGAAGTGGACGTAAGCCCATATATCTCAGCCCTGTTGGTCGAGATGGAGATGATGGCCGAGGCGATAACTGAAAATGGATGGGGAATCCAGTCCGTGTACCTGGGTGGGGGAACACCCACCATATTGAGCCAGTCCCACCTGGAGATGATATTTAAGGTACTGCATGATCGGTTTATCTCTGGATGCACCAGCGAAATAACCGTGGAAGCGGGCCGACCCGATTCGGTGACCAAGCAGGGGCTGAACCGCCTGCGGGAGATGGGGGTGAACCGGATTTGTATCAATCCCCAGACTATGGAGGACGAGACTCTGAAGCTGATTGGGCGCCAGCATGATTCGCGCATGGTGGTGGAAGCGGCCGAGTGGGCACGCCAGGCAGGGATAGAGATTCTCAATATGGACCTGATCCTTGGTCTGCCCGGCGAGAATCTGCGCAACTTCCAGAATACTGCCCGCCGAGTGATGGAGCTGGAGCCGGACAATATAACCTTGCATACCTTGGCATCCAAGCGGGGTTCACAAATGTTCATGACCCAAAAACCAGGCAGAGTGCAGAGCGGGGGCGGGGAGGAAGCACCAGGTTTGGTTTGGCTGGATAGCATTTTTCGGGCACATGATTATCGACCCTATTACCTGTATCGGCAAAAGTATATGCAGGCTAACCTTGAGAACACCGGCTATGAGCGAGGTGGCCGCCCGTGCATTTACAACATCCAGATGATCGAAGAAAGACAAACCATCATCGGGATGGGCGGAGGGGCGGGCAGTAAATTTGTACGGCCCGGGGATTGGTCCCTTACCTCGTTTCACAATCCTCAAAACCCGCAAAGATACGTGGGGGCAGTTCATCAGCTGATATCCCGTAAAGTTGACAAGCTCCGAGCCTTAAACTAGAATTATCCAGAGAAAATACGAAATCGGGGGACTTTTGATGGAGATCAGAGCTCCGCGGGGTACCTATGATATCCTGCCGTCGCAATCCGTCAAGTGGCAATACATAGAAAAAATACTGCGGGAGACCGCGGCGGGATTTGGTTACAGAGAGATCAGAACCCCTATGTTCGAGCACACCGAGTTGTTTGAAAGGGGGGTCGGGGACACCACTGATATAGTTACCAAGGAGATGTACTCCTTTTTGGATAAGTCCAGCCGCAGCTTGACCCTGAGACCAGAGGGTACTGCCTCCTGTGCCCGGGCCTTGATCGAAAATCGGATCTACAGTGGGGTGCTGCCCGTCAAATGGTATTATACCGGCCCCATGTTCCGCTATGATCGCCCCCAAACAGGCCGGTACCGTCAGTTTCATCAGTTCGGAGTCGAAGTATTCGGCAGCCACAGCCCCTACGTGGATGGGGAGGTCATCCTTCTCCTGATCAGGATGCTGGAGAAATTGGGTCTACAGGATTGCGAACTGCATCTCAACTCGGTGGGTTGCCCGGTCTGCCGGGAGACTTATCGGCAAAAACTGGTATCGTTCATCGAACCGCGGACCGCCCAGTTGTGCGATGACTGTCGGACTCGGTACGACAAGAATCCCTTGCGGGTGCTGGACTGCAAAGAGCGTACCTGCCAGGCAGCGGTCCAAGGGTTCCCTCATATAATAGATAGCCTATGTAACGATTGCGCCAATCATTATGGAGTGGTGAAAGCTTCCTTGACGGAGATGGGTGTTGCTTATGTGGAAGATCACAATCTGGTCAGAGGACTGGATTACTATACCAACACTGCCTTCGAAGTGCATATCCCTTCGATAGGAACCCAGAGTGCGGTGGGTGGAGGCGGGCGATATGATGGATTGGTGAGTGCCTGCGGAGGGCCAGCGACTCCTGGAATCGGTTTCGCCTTGGGCTTGGAACGGGTTTTGCTGGCTATGGATAGACATCCCGTCCGGGAATGGCCCGATCTGGGTCTGGATGTATTGCTGGTGGTCCTGGATGAAAACTTGACTGTGAACGCGATGCACCTCTTGGACCGGTTGCGAGTCGCTGATATAAGAGCTGACCGGGATTACAATGGGCGCAGCATGAAGGCCCAGTTGAAATTTGCTGACAAACTGGGAGCCCGAATGGTGGTATTGATGGGAGAAGACGAGGTTGAGCGGGGCGTATTGCCGGGCCGCAGCATGGATACCGGCCAGCAGCAAGAAGTGCCACAAGAGGACCTGATCGCTCTAATCAAAAGGATACTGGCATAGATAGGGAGGACACGAGGTAATGAAGAGAACCCATAACGCAACCGCAATCGGAATAGAGCTGGTCGGAGAGACAGTGGTGCTCAACGGCTGGGTCGACTCCCGCCGCGACCACGGAGGTCTCATTTTCATCGATCTGCGCGATCGTTCCGGCATAATCCAGGTAGTATTCAATCCTGAATTGGACGAGGCTGCGTTTCGACTGGCGGAAAGCGTCCGCGGCGAGTATGTGATAGCCGTCCGGGGTGAGGTGCGGGAACGTCCCAAGGACACCGAAAATCCCAATCTTAAGACGGGCAAAGTGGAGATATATGCAGCCGCGATGGTAGTTCTCAACCCTGCCAAGACGCCTCCTTTCTATATAGAGAATGGCATCGAGGTCGAAGAATTGCTGCGCCTCCGTTATCGTTATCTCGACCTGCGGCGGCCGGAGATGAGGGATAACCTGTTGCTGCGCCACCGGGTGGTGAAGGAGATCCGGGATTTCCTGGACGAACGCGGCTTCATCGAGATCGAGACCCCCATCCTGGGCCGCAGTACGCCGGAAGGGGCGAGGGATTATCTGGTACCCAGCCGTATCCATCCCGGCGAGTTCTTCGCCTTGCCGCAATCGCCCCAACAGTATAAACAGATGCTCATGGTGGCCGGCATGGAGAAATACTTCCAGATAGCCCGCTGTTTCAGGGATGAGGATCTGCGGGCCGACCGCCAGCCAGAATTCACGCAGTTGGACCTGGAGATGTCCTTCGTAGATGAAGAGGATATCATCGATTTGATCGAAGCCATGATGCCGCGCCTTTTCCAAAGGGGATGCCAGATCGAGATCGCCACTCCCTTCCCCCGCTTGTCTTATCAGGAAGCTATGCTTAAGTACGGAAGCGACCAGCCTGATCTGCGTTTTGGCTGGGAGATAGTTGATATCACCGCCCTGGTGGCTGAAGTTGATTTCCAGGTTTTTACCAGTGCCATCGCTAATGGGGGCGTTGTCCGAGCTTTGAATGCTCGAGGCTGTGGATCCTTTGCCCGTCGTGAGATAGATGATCTGGGGCGGATGGCGGTAGATTATGGGGCTAAAAGCATGGCCTGGATAAACGTGACAGAGACCGAGTTGAAATCACCGATCAGCAAGTTTATCAAGCCGACAACCATGGACGAGATATTCCGGGTCTTGG
>JAQVXF010000080.1 GCA_028709355.1 Syntrophomonas sp. | reverse complement strand
GGACCGCCATCTGGTCCCCGTCAAAGTCAGCATTATAGGCGGTACAAACCAGGGGATGCAGTTGCAGCGCCCGCCCCTCTACCAGAACTGGTTCAAATGACTGTATGCCGAGACGATGCAGGGTCGGGGCACGGTTGAGCAGCACCGGGTGTTCCCTGATAACTCCATCAAGAATATCCCAGACTTCCTCCCGGCCTCTTTCCACCATCTTCTTGGCGCTCTTGATATTGGATGCAATGCCGCGGTCAACCAGCTTTTTCATTACGAAAGGCTTAAAAAGCTCCAGGGCCATCTCCTTGGGTAGACCGCACTGGTGCATCTTCAGCTGGGGGCCGGCCACAATGACTGAACGGCCGGAATAATCCACCCGCTTGCCGAGTAGGTTCTGGCGGAAACGCCCCTGTTTGCCCTTGAGCATATCGCTCAGCGATTTGAGCGGGCGGTTGCCTGGACCGGTAACCGGTCTGCCCCTGCGTCCGTTGTCGATCAAGGCGTCAACCGCCTCCTGCAACATGCGCTTTTCATTTCTGACAATGATGTCGGGAGCTCCCAGGTCCAATAATCTCTTCAAGCGGTTGTTGCGGTTGATCACCCGGCGGTAGAGATCGTTTAAATCGGAGGTGGCGAAGCGACCGCCGTCCAGCTGAACCATCGGGCGCAGTTCTGGCGGTATCACCGGCAGCACATCCAATATCATCCATTCTGGATCGTTTGTGGACAGGCGGAAAGATTCGGTCACTTCCAGGCGCTTGATAGCCCGGCCCTTCCTCTGCCCTGTAGTGGTGTTTACCTCATCCTTAAGCTCCTGGGACATTGTCTCCAGTTCCACTTCCATCAGCAGCTCTTTGACCGCCTCGGCTCCAATCGAAGCGATAAAGGCATCGCCATACCTCTCCCGGTTTTCCCGGTACTCCCGCTCATTGAGGAGCTGTTTCTTGAGCAGCGGAGTATCGCCCGGATCTATGACAATGTAATTGACGAAATAAATGACCTTTTCCAGTACCTTAGGGGACATGTCCAGAAGTAATCCCATCCGGCTGGGTATACCCTTGAGATACCAAATGTGGCAGACGGGAGCCGCCAATTCGATATGCCCCATCCGCTCCCGGCGTACTTTGGAGGTAGTAACCTCTACCCCACACCGGTCACACACGATCCCGCGATGCCGCACACGTTTGTATTTGCCGCAATGGCATTCCCAGTCTTTTACCGGTCCAAATATCTTCTCACAAAAGAGTCCCTCTTTTTCGGGGCGCAGGGTTCTATAATTAATAGTTTCGGGTTTTTTTACCTCTCCGCTGCTCCATGAGCGTATTTGTTCCGGGGAGGCCAGGGATATTTTGATCCGCTCAAAATTGTTGATGTCTGACAAATCATACTCTCCCTTCCTGCAGGCTGTATCTATGCCACAACAGAAATCAATGGCTTGGTGCTACTCAATCACGTCATCCAGTTCACTATCGCCGAGGTCCACTTCCTCTTCATCGGCAGTTCCATAATCCTCACTCTCTATCTGCTGGCCTAAGGCCTTACCTACATTGCCTCCAGCGCTGAAGGCTACTTCGGGCAGCTCCATGCCTAACTCGCGGGCCTTTTCCTGTTCATTGATATCCAGGTTGTCATCCCTTATGAGGATTTCGCTGTTGTCAGCCCCCAGCATCCTGATATCTAGGGCCAGGCTCTGCAGTTCCTTGATCAGCACTTTGAAGCCCTCTGGCACCCCTGGTTCAGGAATATTATCTCCTTTGACGATCGATTCATAAGTCTTAAGCCGCCCCACCACATCATCTGATTTGACCGTCAATATCTCCTGCAAAGTATAGGCTGCTCCATAAGCCTCCAGAGCCCACACTTCCATTTCTCCAAATCGCTGTCCGCCAAACTGGGCCTTACCACCCAGGGGTTGTTGGGTAACCAGCGAATATGGCCCGATGGAGCGGGCATGGATCTTGTCATCCACCAAATGAGCCAGCTTCAGCATATACACGTAGCCCACAGTCACCTCATGGTCAAAAGGCTCTCCAGTGCGACCATCCCTGAGCCGGGCTTTTCCGTTCATGGGGACATTGGCCTGAACCCGCAGTTCATTTATGTCCTCTTCAGCAGCCCCGTCAAAAATAGGAGTGGCTATTTTATATCCAAGTTCTTTGGCGACCCATCCCATATGGCATTCCAGGATCTGTCCGATATTCATTCGGGAGGGCACTCCCAAGGGATTCAGCACGATTTGCACCGGGGTGCCGTCATCCAGGAAGGGCATATCTTCTTCCGGGAGTATCCGCGAGATGACCCCCTTGTTGCCATGCCGGCCGGCCATCTTATCCCCTTCAGATATTTTGCGCTTCTGGGCTATATAGACTCGGACCAGGCGGTTAACACCTGGGGGCAGCTCATCCCCGTTTTCCCGGGAGAAGCGCTTCACGGCTACGATCTTACCGGCTTCACCATGAGGTACCCGAAGAGACGAGTCGCGGACTTCCCTGGCCTTCTCACCGAAAATAGCTCGCAGCAGCCGTTCTTCAGGAGTCAGCTCAGTCTCACCCTTGGGGGTGACCTTACCCACCAGGATATCGTCCGGCCGAACCTCGGCCCCCACCCGGATAACACCCTGATCATCGAGATTCTTCAGCATCTCTTCGGAGACGTTGGGGATATCGCGCGTAATCTCCTCCGGTCCCAACTTGGTATCCCGGGCTTCACACTCATATTCCTCTATGTGAATAGAAGTGAAAACGTCTTCTTTGACTATCTTCTCTGATATCAGGATGGCGTCCTCGTAGTTGTAACCTTCCCAGGGCATAAATGCGACCAGGACGTTCCTGCCCAATGCCAGTTCGCCGTTGTCGGTACTGGGGCCATCCGCGATTATCGTATCTCCTTCGATTCGCTCACCTACCTTGACAATTGGCCTCTGGTTATAACAAGTACCCTGGTTGGAGCGCATGAACTTAAGCAGGGGATAGGAGATCGTCTGACCTTCGTCAGTCTCCAGGACGATACGAGAGGCGCTGACCTTCTTGACTACCCCTGGTTTTCGGGCGATGACTACTGCTCCAGAATCCTTGGCCGCTTTGTATTCGAGCCCGGTACCGATTATGGGTGACTCGGTCTTAATTACTGGCACTGCCTGCCTCTGCATATTCGCGCCCATCAAAGCTCGGTTGGCATCGTCGTTCTCCAAGAATGGTATCAGTGAGGTAGCTACGCTGAACACCTGCTTGGGGGACACGTCCATGTAGTCAACCTGGTTCACCGGCAATTCCAGAATCTCTTCAAAATAGCGAACTTCTACCCGATCATCCTTAAAATAACCGGCCTCGTCGAGGGGAGCATTGGCTTGAGCCACATAGTACTCATCTTCTTCGTCTGCGGTTAGATAGACAATTTCATTGGTAACCCGCCCCGCTTTTTTATCCACCTTACGGTAGGGAGTCTCGATGAAACCAAACTCATTGACCCGGCCAAAGGTCGCCAGTGAGCCGATCAGCCCTATGTTGGGACCTTCTGGTGTCTCAATCGGGCATACCCGGCCATAGTGGGAATGATGAACGTCGCGCACTTGAAATCCGGCTCTTTCCCTCGTCAGACCGCCCGGGCCAAGAGCGCTCAAGCGTCTCTTATGGGTGAGTTCCGCTAACGGATTGGTCTGGTCCATGAACTGAGACAACTGTGAACTGCCAAAGAACTCTTTGACAGCTGCCGTAATCGGCCTGATGTTGATCAGCACCTGTGGAGTCAGTGTCTCCACGTCATGGATACTCATCCGCTCCCGTACCACCCGCTCCATCCGGACCAAGCCAGTGCGGAACTGGTTCTGCAGCAGTTCCCCAATAGAACGCAAGCGGCGATTGCCCAGATGATCGATGACATCGGTTTTCCCTTCACCGTTGATGAGCTTCAATATATACCCGATGGTAGCGGTAATATCATCGATGGTCAGATACCGCGTCTCTTCAGGCATATTCAGTCCCAGCTTCTTATTCACTTTGTAGCGGCCCACCACCGCCATATCATAACGGCGAGGGTCGAAGAACAGATTCTTCAGCAACTGCTGGGCAGCGTCTTCAGTCGCCATCTCGCCCGGGCGAAGACGACGGTAGAATTCAATCAGAGCCTCTTTTTTGTTGGTAGTCGTATCTTTTTCCAAAGTCCGCTTTATTGCATCGTGCTCCTGGTACAGCTCCAGGATAGCCTCATTGGTTTCATAGCCCAGGCAGCGCAACAGAACGGTCACTGGTATCTTTCTGGTTTTATCGATACGGGTATAGATGATCCCGGCGCTATCCATCTCCAACTCGAACCACGCCCCCCGGTTGGGGATGACCGTAGCCCCAAACAACGAATGGCCCGCCAAGTCCAGTTTTTCATTGAAATATACCCCTGGTGATTTAACCAATTGGCTGACGACGACCCTTTCGGCACCGTTTATGATGAAAGTGCCATTCTCGGTCATCAGCGGTAAGTCGCCCATGTAGACTTCGGATTCTTTGATTTCGCCGTTCTCTTTGTCGGTCAAGCGCACTTTCAACTTCAACGGTGCCTGGTAGCTGACATCACGCTCTTTGCATTCCAATACCGAATATTTGGGTTCACCGCGGCTGTAGTCGACGAAATCCAGTTCCAGGTTGCCGCTGAAATCGGAGATTGGGAAGACCTCCTGCAGAGCCGTGCGTAAGCCCTCGTTCAAAAACCACTCGTAGGAGCTCAATTGAATTTGGATCAGATTGGGTAGCTCTATTACCTCTTTGATCTGAGAATAAGTGAGCCTCTCTGTTCTCCCATATCGTTCGATATGAGCCATCAAACCACCCCTTTACGTATTTAGCCAACGTGTTAAAAGCGGGGCTGACCTGGAACCTCGCTTTTGATGAAAAACCTATATTACTGAGCCTTAAGCAATATTTACCACAATAATATTTGATGGCAATTACTAATGTTAGCATAGCCATATCATGTAGTCAACAACACAGCTCATTTTTCCGATTTTATTAATCACCTGCGGCGGCTGCTTCTCCTATTCCTGGTTGGGTTCCTTTGCTTTGGGTGGTATCGCATAGGTTTCTGCTATAATCTGCTCGGCCCTCTTAACCCGGCGAAAGAATATAAAAACCGCCAATACCACACCGATGACAACTATGGCGATTCCCATAATCAGTCCATCGATGCGTAAAACCTTCAGTAGTACCCCTTCGCTGCCTAAATCAGCACCACGGACGAAAGACCAATTTGATAACAGGTCAGTTCGCTGCTGAGCTGTACTAGTCAATGTCAACCCCGGAACCTCAATGGTCAGATGCAACTCCCGGGGACCGGCTACCTGTTCAAACCAATCCGGGGCTGATTGCGGATCTGTTCTGATCTCGGTCAGGCTATACAATATGTTCTTATTCTCAGTTATCGAAAAAGGCAGACCATCCTTATGAGATTGGTAACTCGACCATCCCTGGATATCTCGTTGGTAAATCCACTCATTGCCCTCTTGGGTGCGTTCCCACGCTGTGTCTGTCGGGGCATCGGTAACTTCCACCGGAATTTTTACCTCCTCCCGCAATTCTCCTGTTTCCATCCATTCCAGTTGCCATTTGACTGGGGTGGATGCCTGACAAGGCACTGCCCATACGAGCACCATGATCAGGCAGGCGAGACACAGTATCTGCTTTCTCAATGTGATTGTCCCCTTTCTCTCCCGCTTTATACCCCATGATATATTATCAGACCTGGTTTTTCCATAAAAAAAGAGGGGTGCCACTGCACCCCTCTTGGTCGCATTCACTATTTGATTTCTACGCTGGCTCCAGCTTCTTCCAACTTGGCTTTGATATCATTGGCTTCTTCTTTGGTTATCTTCTC
>JAQVXF010000079.1 GCA_028709355.1 Syntrophomonas sp. | reverse complement strand
TCAAACTGTGGTGGTAGGTCCCCGGCGCTTCGATGAGCAACCTTTTAAGTAGTTCGTGGTTGGGATTAGACAACTCCAACAATCTTATCATACTGGTGATGGAGAAAGCACTTTCAAGATAAGGAAGAGCCCCGATGGTCAATACCGCCGAAAGGATACCGGCGACCACCCCCAGCAGGATGCCGACCAAAGCCACGCTGATGTTGATGCTGCCGCTCATGAACTCAACCGCCAGTATCGCCGCTGCATTGGCGACAGCGATATAGAATCCAGCCCGGGCCAGATCTCCTGTCTGGCTCAGGCGGGTCACCCGGTAGACACCCACCGTACCACCCACGAAAGCTACGGATATCAGGGCTAATTGATTGTTTTCGGCCAGAAGCCCCACAAACAAGGCCATGATAATGGTGATGAAGTAGGCCAGACGGTTGTCTATCAAGATAGCGATCATCATCGAGCCTGCCGCCACCGGCGCCAAGTACCCAGCCATGGCATTTATCTCCGGCCGTTCAGCTATCTGTACCACCGTCAACACCCGGGCCAGCAGAACCACCAACACCACTATCAGCCCCAGCAAGAGGAGCAGCTTGTCATTCTTTAAAACATCCCGGTGGTAGCGCTTCAGGTACTCCCGCACCAACCAAATACTCAGCAGGACAAATCCAGCCAGTCCTACCAACATCAAGGCGTAGCTTTCAGTCCTTTGAATCCCCAGTTGTTCAAGGACCGATATCTGTTCGGCGGTTACCCGATCCCCTTCCCTTACGATCACTTCACCCGCCAGCACATTCTTGCGCACCGGCTCCACCGCGTTGCGGGCCGCTTGAACAGCTGCTTCGGTGGCTTGTTGGTTATAAATCAGATTGGGGCGGATGGCATCGATGCTAATGATCTGTACGATCTCTATGGCGGTGGGATTGAAGGCTATTCGGCCAGCTTCACTGCGCACCTCATCATAGATACTGGTCAGCGCTTCCTGGGTGATGGGTTTGCTCATCGCCTTATCCAGTGTTTCCAGGCTGGCTTCCCGCATCTTGTCCACATCCGCTGCAGTAGCCGTCAACAGGTAGTTGGTCAGGGCTGTTAGGTTGTAGCCGCTGTTGGCGTCTTTACGTTCTACCACTTCCTCCAGCAGGCTTCTGATCGGGGTCCTTTTGTCAGCAGCAGTGGAGGCCAGAATGGTGTTTATATTGTCATATATTTTATTGACTTGCAGGCGCCCGCCATTAAGTGCTTCGCGATCCTCCTGGTAGGATTTCTGAACCTGAGCGGCGGCTTGCTCCCGCATTTCCTCCGTCCTTTTTTGGTCCACCACCACCGCATTATTGGCGGATACGATATTCCGTTTGGCTACCTCATCCAGGCGCAGGGATACCTGTTGAGGGTTGGATGCACTAAACAGGGTGGCGATCAGGATGATGGCAAAGGTCAATGCCGCCACCCACCGGATCAATTTCGGATTCTGCATCAGCCCGCGGACTCGGCCTTGGACAAAATATTTAACGACATTGGTGAATTTCATGTCATTCTCCTCAACGGGGGATTATCTCAATGTTGGGATTCGAAAATTTCATAAGCGCTTATGATCTTCTGGACCAGGGGATGGCGCACGACGTCCTCTTTGCCCAAGTACTCGAAAGAGATACCCTTGATCCCGCTTAAAATCTTCTGGATCTCGATCAGTCCGGAATACTCCTCCCGGGGCAGATCCACCTGGGTAATGTCCCCGGTTACCACCGTTTGCGACCCGAAACCAAGGCGGGTAAGAAACATTTTCATCTGTTGGGGGGTGGTATTCTGAGCCTCGTCCAGGATTATGAAGGCACTGTTCAAGGTTCTGCCCCGCATATAGGCCAACGGGGCGATCTCGATTATGTTTTTGTCGAGATAACGCTGGGTGATATCCACCCCAAGTATATCAAACAAGCTGTCGTAGAGTGGCCTCAGATAAGGATTGACCTTTTCGATCAGATCCCCCGGTAAAAAACCAAGTTTCTCGCCAGCCTCGACCGCCGGGCGAACCAGTATAATTCTTTCTACTTCCTTATTGCGCAGCGCCCGGGCCGCCATAGCTACCGCCAGATAAGTCTTGCCGGTACCGGCCGGACCAATGCTGAAAACCACATCATCTTTCAAGATGGCTTGAACGTATCGCTTCTGGCCCATGGTCCTGGCTTTGATGGCCTTACCGCGGGCGGTGGTTATCAGGGTTCCGGAGACAATAGCCTGATAACCGGGTCTCTCCCCTTTTTGGAGCAGTTTATCAATGTAGGTTATATCGTTGATATTGAGCTGCCCTTCCCTCTCCACAATTTCCATCAAGTCGGAGATCAATTCAAGGGCATAGTCCACCTTTTCTTGAGGTCCATGTACATAAATGTCTGCCCCGCGGGCAGACATGTCAGCACCGCTGATTTCCTTCAGATGGCGGAAGTTTTCATCTCCCGCCCCAAAAAAGATGGCGGCATGTTGGTTATCCTTAATGGCGTATTTACTTTCCTTTTCGGCCAAAAACCATAATCCTCCCGATTATCACATTATTTCCCGATTAGTATAGCATAAAACCGGAATCTTCTGCTAATTTCGCCGGCCTTGACGGCCCGCCCTATCTAGAAGTTTAGACTGCTATCCACCAATACTCATAGCCCTAGATATCCAGCACTACATCACCCTTGCCCCCGTTGCACCCTACCCCGCCATACGCAGCAGTAAGCAGCGGGGCAGCGCTGCCCGGAGAGGAGCTGCCCCACCGGATCAACCCATACCTGGTTTCCGTGTCTGGATTCATTATGGGCATCCTAATCTAACCTTGATCCCTGATTTATTAAATGGATTCGATAAAAAAGTGCCGGTCAACCGGCACCAAGAAAAACCAATTCAAATCTGGCCGCACCGCGGGTGGTTCTACCAGATGCCCACCGCAACGATACTAAGTACAAAAGACAACAGAACCAGTCCCACGACTACTACTGTAACCTTCCTCTGCTTCCGGTTTTGCATCCCCTTGTTCATGAATGACACCTAATATCCCCCCCGCTGAATATTTACCAAAAGAGCCTGGTAAGCATTGCCCACCAGACTCTCGTTCGCATATCCAAATGTTTAGAATTTCTTCTTCTTGCGGGCTGCTTCGGACTTCTTCTTCTTGCGGATACTGGGTTTCTCATAGTGGTCATGTTTCCTAATATCTTGCATAACCCCAGACTTCTGGCAAGTTCTTTTAAACCGCTTAAGAGCACTGTCCAGGGATTCGTTTTTTCCTACTTTAACTTCGCTCATAATATCCCTCCCCTCACCTGACCGGGCTGATAGACGCCATTATATTCTACATTTCTTAATGGCTTTAAGTCAAGATTATTCGGGAGGCCAACCCATTGGTTTGCCGCCCAGTACGTGATAATGCAGGTGGAAAATGGACTGCCCCCCCCAATTACCACAATTGGCTACCAGGCGAAAACCCTGTGCAGCGATACCTTCTTCATGAGCCAAACGCGAGGCTAATAACTGTATGCTCCCCAGCATCTCGGTGTGTTCGGGTCCAGCTTGGTTCAATGAATCGATGTGAACCCTAGGGATTATCAGGAAATGTACTGGCGCAGCTGGATTTATATCGCGTACAGCGATCAGGTTGTCATCCTCATAAATCACATCGGCCGCAATGTCTTTGGCTGCCATCTTGCAGAACAGGCAATCGGGCGCAGTCACAGTTTGTCACCTCCTTTTGCATAAGGCTTATCGATATCCAAGAAGACGGTAATAGCAGCAGATAAATCTGTCATTAGCGTTACTTCCCTAATTTTATCAGATAATAGCCCTAATACAAGAGGCACTAGGACAACAAATCCGCATCGGTTGGCAGTAAATTCTTAACCGCTGGCTCAATTCCCTTCCCTATCAATCAGATTGTTGACTGGGAACCAGTAACTCATCCAATATATCCTTGAGTTTAGCCGTTTCCTCGGTGTTCAAACTGATACCTTTGCCTATCTTGCTGTGCTCTGGTCCCCAGTCCCTGATATCCAACTTGGGTCTGCGCTCATTCCAGCGGACCAGGTTCACTTCGGTCCGCCACCCCTTGGTGCTTTCCGACAAGACACCCAAATTTCTGGTGATTTCGTAGGTGAAGTCCGACATTCGATTCCATCTCCAATCACTTATGATGCAAATTAATGGGACCTCTGCTGCCGCCATCACCCCCAGCCGCCCCAGGCTAATCCCATTAATGTTATATTATTACATTTGCTTTTGTTTGTCACCCCCCTTTCTTTCTCGGGTCCATACCCGGGCGACCAGGTTCAGGCACCGGTACACCCTAAGGCGAAGCTATTACTGGCCTGCTTCAAACTTACCTCGACCAGCTCACCTACCACATCAGCAGGGGAAGCAAACCGCACCTCCAGGTAGTTATCACTGCGACCCGTATATATATTGTCGGCTACGGTTCTTTCCACCAGGACCGTTAGTGACGACCCCACCTGCTTGCGGATGAATTGATCCCTCTTGGCATCGGCCAAGCTCAACAACGCCTGACTGCGGTGCTGTTTGACCTCCCCCTCCACCTGTCCGCCCATCTCAGCCGCTCGGGTTCCGGCCCGTTGGGAATATTTGAATACATGCAGTTCAAATATGGGCAGAGCTTCCAGCAAATCAAAGGTGGCCCGAAAATCAGCCTCGGTTTCACCCGGATATCCAACCATAACGTCAGCGGTCAGGGCTATCCCCGGAATCATCTCCAGTGCCTCCAGCAGCAACTGCCGGTAGTGTTCCCCGGTATAACTGCGGCCCATGGACGCCAGGATGCGGTCGCTGCCGCTTTGCAGAGGTACATGTAAATGCCGGCAGATCTTGGGTTCGCTGGACATCAACCCCAACAGTCGGGCATTTACCTCCCTGGGTTCGATAGAACTCAGGCGGATGCGGTAAACCCCGTCTACCTCAGCCAGGATATGCTCAAGCAGACGTTCTAAATCCCACCCTTCCAGGTCCATCCCGTATAATCCGGTGTGTATGCCGGTGAGGACGATCTCCTTGTAGCCCAGTGATATCAATTGCACCATCTCCGCGACTACATCCTCAGGCCTCTTACTGCGCACCCTACCCCGGACGAAAGGCACAATACAGTAGGAACAAAAACTCTGGCAACCGTCCTGTATCTTGACAAAGGCCCGGGTGCGCAGATGTTGATGGGAGTAGAGACAGGGCTTCAAGAAACTGCCCGCTCGCGCAGATTCCAGCCCAACCACCCGGTCCGACGCCCGCCCGGTCAGATAATCCTCTACGATATCGGCAATCTGCTCCTTAGCCTGGTTACCCACCACCAAGCCGATACCTTCCAACCGGCTAAGCTGTTCGGCGTCAGCCTGGGCCATGCACCCGGTAGCCACCACCAAGGTGCCTGGGTTGGCCCGCATCGCCCGCCGCAACATGGCCCTGGATTTGCGGTCGCTGATATGAGTCACTGTACAGGTATTGATGACGCAAACGTCAGCAGGGTCACCAAATTCATTAACCTGGTAACCCCGCCGGAGGAAATCCTCTATCATTTGTTCAGTCTCCACCTGGTTTACTTTGCAGCCCAAGGTATGAAACGATATCCTTTTCAATTTCCTCTTCCAATCTTTGTTGTAACTGTACTAATACAGGCAGGGCGGGTTGGGGCCTGTGTCGGACTCATCCCCATCGCCCTTTCAGCGGCGACGGGCAGCCACACCGATCCAATCAACATCCTGCAGAACCTGATCGATTTCAAAACCGTTATCTTGCAGAGCCATTTTAACAGATGGCAAGCGTCTATCGACGATGCCGGAGCCGAATAAATAGCGACCCCTGTCGAGTACTGGCGCCACCGCTG
>JAQVXF010000003.1 GCA_028709355.1 Syntrophomonas sp. | reverse complement strand
CATCAAGGGCATGTCGTCGGCATATCCGCGCAACAGAGTCATTGCCGCGAGGGTGTGGCTATTTATGAAACCGGGCAGGGCCACCAGATCGGTGCCGTCGACAATGTGGTCATATTGACCAACCGGGGGCTCACCACCGGCCACCGCCTGGATGTAACTGTCTTTTATCTCCAGATAGCCGTTGGCTATGATATGATTTTCGGCAGTCATGGGAACGATACTGATATCTTTGATCAACAACTTCATTTAGACACCTCCTGCTCAATAGGAACCACCCGCAGTTGAGCCCACCCGGTTACTCTTTCTTCTGGCCATAGCGGGCAAAACCTCGGTGCAACTTCTCTACCTCATCAGGGGACAGAGAATGGACTTGCCCCAGGCTCTTGGCCAGCAGGGTGATGCGCGCGGTCTCTTCTGCGATTATACAGACCCGCATGGCATCGTCCATATTTTTACCCACTCCCACCATGCCATGATTGGCCAATAATACTGCTGCCCCCGCTCCCAGGGTCTGTACCACACTGTTGGCGAGTTTTCCGGTACCGCAGATAGCATAGGGGGCCGTCTGGATCTCATGGCCGATAACCTGGGCAGTCTCCTCCAGGATCACCGGGACTGGTATCCGCGCCACGGCGAAAGCGGTCAGGTGGGGACTGTGGACATGGACTATGGCCTGAACGTCGGGGCGGTGCTCATAAATGCTGGCATGGGTGGGGGTCTCCACCGATGGCTTCCATTTCCCCTCGATAACAGTTCCTGACCAGTCCACCATTACCATGTCATCAACACTCATAGTCTCGTACTTCATCCCGCTGGGGGTGATGAGCAGATAGGGTTGATCAGGCACCCGGGCACTCACGTTGCCCCAGGTCCCTACCACCATCTGGGCTCTGGCCATAGTCTGCGCGGCTCTAAGGATATCTTCCCGTTGTTGCCGATACTTCATTATGTTCACTCCCCTTTAAGCCGGAGCAATTCTTCGCGATAGGGAGGAAAAATTACTCCCGCCTCGGTGATTATGCCTGTTATCAAACTGTTGGGGGTCACATCAAAAGCCGGATTGTAGACTGCCACTTCCGGTACCGTCACATAGATTCCCCCGAGCTGGCGTACCTCATCCGGGTTTCTTTCCTCGATCGGTATCCCCTGGCCAGAATCGATCATCAAATCTACCGTGGATAGGGGAGCTGCTATATAGAAGGGCACCTGGTGATATCGAGCCAGTACTGCCAGGGCGTAGGTACCAATCTTGTTGGCTGTATCACCATTAGCGGCGATCCGGTCTGCACCAGCTATGATCGCATCCACTTGCCCCTGCTGCATCACGGAGGCGGCCATGCTGTCGGTGATCAGCCTGACCGGGAGTCCATCCTGCATCAATTCCCAGATGGTCAGCCGAGCCCCTTGGAGGACCGGTCGGGTCTCACACACCCACACCTGACCAACTCGATTCCCCAGGTGGGCGGAACGGATTACCCCCAGGGCGGTCCCGTAACCGCAAGTGGCCAGGGCCCCGGCGTTGCAGATGGTCAAAATACGGGCTCCAACCGGCAGAAGCGGGACGCCATGCTCACCTATCAATTGATTGGTAGCAATATCTTCAGCACAGATATTTTCTGCCTCTTGCCACAAGCGCTGCTGTATATCTTGGTGGGCTCTACCCCGCAGGGACTCGAACAGTCGAGTCATCCGGTCGATGGCCCAGAAAAGATTTACCGCCGTCGGCCGGGAGGAAGCAAACGAATTGGTGATTTCCTCGAAATAATGATCCATCTCCTCATCTGACAGCGGAGCCTGGTCCATAGCCAGCGCTATGCCATAGGCGGCGGTCACCCCAATCAAAGGGGCCCCCCGGACTTGGAGTTCCTTTATGGCCCTTACCAGATCCCGGAAGTCAGTTACACATTCGTATGTAACCTGGGCGGGGAGCAAGTTCTGGTTAAGAATGCACACTGCACCATTTTCACTATAGATAGTCCTTATCATGACTCGCTCAAGCCGCCTTGTTTGGATATCCGGCTACAGTCGCAATCACGCGGCCCCCCCAGATATTTTAGGCTCTCCTTGATGAGGTAACGTACGTCATGGGTGCTGTTCTTCATGACCTCCACCACTTCGGCATGGGTCAAGATGTTGGGCGAGATTCCGGCGGCATGGTTGGTCACTATGGAGATATTGCCGTAACACATACCCAACTCCCGGGCCAGGCATACTTCCGGCACACTGGTCATTCCGACCAAATTTCCGCCTAACATCTTGAACATCTCGATTTCCGCGGCAGTCTCAAAACGGGGTCCTTCGGTGCAAACATAGGTCCCCCCGTTGTGGATCTTAAGACCGATCTCCTGGCCCGCCGTCTCGATGGCTGTCCTGACCAACGGACAATAAGGAACCGTCATATCGCAATGCAATACTCCCTGCTCGTTTCCCTCGAAGAAGCTTGTCTTACGGGTTTTGGTAAAATCCAGGAACTGGTCGGCCAGGACATACTCCCCCGGTTTGCGATCCAGATGCAGCGAACCCACCGCGGCGGTGGCTATAATTATCTCTACCCCCAGCTGTTTTAAGGCCATGATATTGGCACGGTAGTTGACCAGATGGGGAGGCACACTGTGTTTGGCGCCATGGCGAGTGATGAAAACCAATTCCTCGCCATCACTCTTGCCAATCACCACTCTGGCTTCTCCGTAGGGCGTTGATTCCACCATTTCTCTGGTTTGCTCCATCAATCTGGGATTATAGATACCCGTACCACCGATTAAACCAATTCTGGGCATATAGGCTACCTCTCTTTCCGGATTATTTTTCAAATATTGCCTGGGCGAAGATCTGGGGGGAGAAGTCCCGGAGATCTTCCAGGCTCTCCCCTATCCCCACCATCTTCACTGGTATATCCAATTCCTGGGCCACAGCTATAACTATGCCGCCCTTGGCGGTGCCATCCAATTTGGTCAGGATGATTCCAGTCACCCCGGTCGCTTCCCTGAATATCTTGGCTTGGCTGATGGCATTCTGTCCGGTGGTGGCATCCAAGACCAGCAGCACTTCTTGCGGAGCACCCGGCAACTCCCGTTCGATCACGCGCCTGACTTTGCCAATCTCTTTCATGAGATTGGCCTTGTTCTGCAGGCGCCCGGCGGTATCGATGATCAAGACATCCACTTTGCGGGCCCGGGCTGCACTGATGGCATCAAAAACCACCGCTCCGGGATCTGAACCTTCCTGGTGCTTGATCAGCTCCACCCCTACCCGGTCAGCCCATATCTGCAACTGGTCGATGGCAGCAGCTCTGAAGGTATCTCCCGCTGCCAGCATCACCTGATGGTTCTCTCTTTTTAGCCGGTAAGCCAATTTGGCGATGGAGGTGGTCTTGCCAGCTCCATTAACCCCAACCACCAGTATGACAGCCGGGCCGCTGCCACTGATATTGAGGGGTTCAGGACTATTGCCCAACAGTTGGGTGATCTCGTCCTGGATCAATCCGGTGACTTCCTCGGGTTCTTTGATTTTCCGCTTGGCGGCCGCCATCTTGATCTTACCCACCAACTCCAGCGAGGTGTTCATGCCTACATCGGCTTGGATCAGAATGTCCTCCAGTTCCTCCCAGAACTCATCGTCCAATTTACGCGTGCTTTTGATCAAAGTATCGATCTTATCCCCGATATTCTTACGGGTCTTGGATAATCCGGTCTTGAAGCGTTCCATCAAGCTGACCTTGCTCCTCTGCCCGGCTTCCATCGCAGACATTTCTGCCGGCTCCAGTCCGGTATCGAGCTCTGTATCGTTGCCAGACTGGTCCTCCTTCTTGCCCATCCTGAATTTATCCAGTAGAGACGAACGCTGGCTCTCGCCCGCCTCGCTTTCCGAAATCTGCTCTTCAGCACCATTACCAACCGATGTTTCTGCTAATCCAGATTCTGCCTCGCCGCTGACAGCGGGCTCTTCCTTTTTACCGGGTCGGAACCTGCCGAAAAACGAACCGGCGGCTTTTTCTTCCGGCGCCATCTCAGCATCCTCAACGCCTTCATCTTCCCTGGTCATGATGACCTCGTTCGGCAATTCGGGGGAGAGATCGGATTCCTTTTTGGAACGCTTGAATTTATCGAAAATTGCCACCTTTACACCTGCCATAGCCAAAATTAAATGGTGTTACCAGCCGGCTTTGATCAGCCGGCGATGCTCCGGGCATCATCGTACTGCATCGACAATACCGAAGATATGCCTTCCTGGGGCATAGTAATACCATATATGTTGCTGCCCGCCTCTATCGTGGCCGGGCGATGGGTGATGACTATGAATTGGGTGTCCTTGGCCATCCTGCTCAGAAAATCGGCAAACCGCTGCAGATTGGCTTCATCGAGAGAAGCGTCTATCTCATCCAGCAAGCAGAAGGGAGACGGCTTAATCCTGAGCAATGCGAAAATGAATGCGATACAAGTCAGGGCTCGTTCCCCTCCCGACAACAGGTTCAGGGATTGACTGCGCTTGCCGGGCATTTTGACCACGATATCCACCCCGGCGGCCAGGTCATGAGCCGCCTCGATCTGCAAGCGAGCATCCCCACCCGGGAAAATCTCCTGGAAAGTCCGCTGGAAACTCTCGTCCGCCCTGACCATGAACTCGCTGAAATTCTTGGCCATAATCCGTTCTGTTTCTTGGAGGAGGTTCTCCAGGGAAACTTTGGCAGCGGTTAGGTCTTCGGTCTGCCGGTTCAGGAAATCATAGCGTTCTCTTAATTCATCATATTCCTTTATCGATTCTATATCAATGGAGCCCAGGGCTTCAATATCTGCCCGTAATTCATCGATGCGCCGGCGATATTCTCTCACCTGGCGATGGCTGAGGATACTATCGCCGGTGCTAATATCGTGAGCTGGATATTTCTCCAGCCATTGCCCTTGTATGCCTTGCAATTCCGTTTCCAGTCGAGCCAGGCGAACTTCCTGGATCCTGATCTGCTCCTGCATCTGACCACAGCTTATTCTTGCAGCAACCGCATCTTGGTCGGCTGATTCTATCCAGCGCTGCAGTTGGTCATATTCCTGACGGGTAGCCTCGATGGTTTGAACCAATGTTTCCAGCTGCTGCTGGATATCTTTACGGGTGACCACGGTGGCCTCTATCTTGTCCGCAAAGGCTTCGGCCTCTGACCGGAGACGCTGCTGCAAACCATGGGCTTCGCTGGCTGACAGCTGGTAGGAATTCCGGACTTGACTGAACTGGGCGATATTGCTGGAATCGTTGTCCATTTCTCGCTTCTTCATTGCCAATTGCTCCTGATATGACGCGTATCGTTCCCTTTTCACCTCATAATCCCGGCGGGTGATTTCCAATTCCGCTTTCACCTTTTCGCTTTGTTCATCTATGACCGTATTGTGGGTGTGGTGTTCCTGGTACTCTTCCGCCAGTCCTTTCAGCTGCGCCTCAACCTCCCGGATGCTAGCATCTATTAGTCCCTTTTCATGTCTGCAGCGATCGCGTTCGGCGGTGGTTTCCCCTATCGCTGCCGATATCCGCTGCTCCTCCTCCTTAATCATCTGCAACTGGAAAGCTTCTTCGGCTTGGTTTCTTTTTAATTCCGCCAGCTGGTTCTCAAGAGCTGTCGATCGGTGGGCAAGCTCGGTTGCCCGGCCACGATTGGCTGATTCCAAGCTGATAATCTGGTCCAGTTGCTCCTGCATGGCTTTGCCTTCCTGTCGGCGCTCCAGCAGGTTCAACTGGCTCACCTTGCGGATCCCCCCGGTGACAGCTCCGCTGGTGTTGATCAGCTCCCCCTCAAGGGTCACGATCCGAAGAGGAAGCTGGTATTTTCGAAAAATATTGTAACCACTGGTCAGGTCTGCTACCAGCAGCACCCTGCCGAGAATGTATTTGACGGCCAGTTCATCAGTAGCCTGGTACTGGACCAGCTCGTCTGCCAACCCCAGCACCCCGGCTTCCCGCTTCAGCTCCTGCCTGATCCGTCCTGGGATCTCGGTATGCCGGAGATGGTCCAGGGGCAGGAAAGTGACCCTTCCCCAGCGTTTCTCTTTAAGCACCTGGATGGCCCGCCGAGCGCTGGCACTGGTTTCCACCACCATATTTTCGAGGCCCGCTCCCATAGCGGTCCCGATCGCCAGTTCCATGCCGGCCGGGACGTCGATCAGTTCAGATATCAACCCGCGGAGCCCCGGTAATTCGATTGCCCCCCGGTCCTGAGCCTGGAGCAGAGCCCGGACCCCTTCCGAGTAACCCCCCCGGCTCCTCTGTAACTCCTGCCACACCGAAACCTGGCGCTCCAACTTGGCACGTTGCTCACTCAGGCCCCGGTATTGATTTTCTATCTCAGCCTGGCTGCCCTGTAGGCTCTGTAGCTCCAGTTGCGCCGCGCTCACCGCATTACCCGCTCTCTCCAAGGACCCTGCCGCCATCTGTCTCTTGCGCTGCAACTCCGCAATCTGCACGGTGGCTGACTGCAGGCGGGCCTCGCTTTCATCCAAACGTACCGCTAATCGCTCCCGGCGCTCTCGCGCCTTCTTATTACTATCTTCCAGATCGATCATGGCATTCCTGAATTGGGTCTCCCGGCTGGCCCGGTCAAATATTTGCTGGTTGTTGCGTGCCAGGATACCTTCCTGGACGGCCAGGCAACTCTCGAGATCCTTTATCTCTTGCTCCAATTGTCTTAGTTCTTCTTCCCTGGACCGATATAGGAGGCGTTCTTGCTCAAAATCAGCCGTCTTCTGGGCGAGGTCCTCTTCGATTTTCTCCAGCAGCAACCTGTATTTTTGGTGATCCTGCTGGGATACCTGAATACGTTCCTGCCGGTTTTTGATTCTCTCCTGGCTCAGTCTGATCTCCGAGTCCATCTTATTGATAGTGTTTTCCAGCTCATGTTTTCTATCCTTGGCCTGGTTCAGTCTGGCCCGCTGCTCTCCCTGTCGTTCTCCGGCCTCCTGCAGTCGGCGCCCTAATTGGTCCCAACCAGCACTGATTCGCTGGAGTTCAGCCTGCTTCTCCTGCAGTTCCCGCGATTCAGCCGCCGACCGGGCTTCCATCTGTTCCACCTGGTAGGCCATAACCAGCCGGTCCAGAGTCAGATACTCTTCTTTGAACTGCAGATAAATCCGAGCCTTATCAGCCTTGCGGCCCAGCTCGTGTTTGCGGGCCCGCAGTTCATTAAGGATATCTTCGACCCGCAGCAGATCCTGGGCGGTAGCCCAGATCCGCTGGTGGACTTCATCCTTCTGCTGGCGATAGCGCATGGTGCCAGCGGCCTCTTCCAGCATCAGGCGACGGTCGAACGGCTGACCGTTCAAAACCCTCTCCAGTTCTCCTTGGCTGATAATCGAATAACCCTTCTTGCCCAGGCCGGTATCGGTATATAGCTGCACGATGTCCTTCATGCGGACCCTGGTCTTGTTCAGATAAAACTCACTCTCGCCAGAGCGGAAGATGCGGCGGCTGACCGTAATCTCGTTGTACTCGATAGGAAGATTTCCCTGGCTATTATCCATGGTCAGTTCAACCTGGGCCATGCCCAGGCCCCTTTTCTTATCGGTGCCGTTAAAGATCACATCTTCATTCTTATGTCCCCGCAGGGAACGGACATTGGCTTCCCCCAGCACCCAGCGGACCGCATCTACTATATTGCTTTTGCCGCAGCCATTGGGACCGACGATGATATTTATCCCATCATCGAAATTCAGTTCGGTATGATCAGCAAATGATTTGAAGCCTCTGATCTCAAGTCTCTTAAGATACACTTTGTCCCTCCCGAAAACCGATGCCCCGGAGATCACCCGCCATCCCAGAAATTCTGCTCGGCGAGGATTGGATGGCATACGGTATAATACAACCTATAGCGGCGGGGCTCCCCGCATTCATCATCATAACAGGCTTTGGAGGTAATCTGCCCGGGGCAGCAGCAACTGACAGCCCAGGCCGGTCTGTTTGCCGACTCCGATGCTGTTTCGGACCTGATCGCCATTAACCCTTACCTCTAACCCGACCAGTCCTAGATCCTGGCACAGGTACTGGAAGTTTTGGCGCCGGTGGCCTAACATCTTGGATAGATCGCGGTCATGCACATACAGACACAACGACGACTCTGCCCCAAAGCAACTCCAGTACCGCCTTACCGCACTGCAGGCTTGCTCCCGGAAAACCATTTGTTCGACTAACTCCCCAAAACTACTGTGAAAAGGACCAGCCTGGACAACCCCTGGCCGGCGCAGTTCCTCGCCCGGGTACAAGCCCATACGGATAACCGGAATGTTGCAGCGATCAAAGACCAGAAACATCTCCTTGCAGATGTGGACTGCTTCCTGTAGCTGTAAGGGCATATACCTGCCCTGTTCATACAAGGCCGCCAAGTGGGTGCCAGTCAGTACCAGGGTAGGATAGATACGCACCGTTTGGGGGCCGATTCCTGCAATCTCAACAGCGGTGGCTATGTCCCGGGCCTGGTTGTCTGCCGGCAGCCCGATCATCAACTGGATGCCTAGCTGGAAGTTCCGGGCCTGAATAAGATTGCAGCTGGTCCGAACATCCCCGGGACCATAACCCCGGCCTGAGGCAGCCAGTACTGCCTCATCCATCGATTGCACCCCCAATTCGATCATGGTGACCCCGTATCGCGCCAACATGTCCAGGTTCTCCCCAGCGATACAATCCGGCCGGGTTGAAATCCTGATCCCGCCGATACGGCCTTGTGCCAAGTATGGTTGCACCTGACGCAGATAATCCTCCTGAAGGAACGGATCGATCGCCGTAAAGCTGCCTCCAAAGAATCCCACCTCGATGCAGCCATCCCCAGGGATGGTGCTCAGATGTTGTTCGATGATAGCTGCTACCTGGTGCCTGGCTGGGGCGGCCGTTTGGTTGGCGATTATTTTCTGGTCACAGTAGATGCAGTCGTAGGGGCAGCCCATATGGGGGATGAAGATAGGGATATTGTAATGGCGGCCTGGTCTGGTTTTGTTCACAGCATTCGGTCCAGGCGGGCAATGTCATCTATGGCTCTGGCGGCTGCATTCTGTTCGGCTTCCTTTTTGCTCTTGCCTGGTCCGCTGGCCAACAGCTCGTCCTTGAAGTATACCCCGGCCACAAAATATTTGGCGTGAGCGGGACCGGATTCGCTGATGATCCGGTAATTGACGTTGGTGCGGCTGCGAGCCTGGACATATTCCTGTAAGCGGGATTTGTAGTCCTGGTAATTACCCCGGCCAGTTTGGTCGATGACCGGCTGCAAATATTTCAGCACAAACTGGCGGGCGCTGGATAAACCCTGGTCCAGGTAGATAGCACCTATGACTGCTTCAATCGTATCCGCCAATATCGACTTGCGTTTGCGTCCCCCTGATTTGTCTTCTCCCCGGCCCAGTAGCAGGTATTTGCCAATGTCAATCTGGTTGCCCATATCGACCAAGGCCTTTTCGCAGACTACTTTAGCCCGGATCTGGGTCAGGTCACCTTCCGGCTTGTCACCATAATGGATATAGAGATACTCGGCAACGATGAAATCCAGGACCGCATCACCCAGGAATTCCAGGCGTTGATTGTTGGGGACGGCGCTTTTCTCCTGGGCATAGGAGGGGTGGACCAGGGCGGTGCTGATCAGGTCCAGATCATGGCATTCCAAATGCTGGTCGTTTATGAAATTGCGGGCTGATAATGCCACGCTTATGTGATCACCTGATTTATTGCCATTATTCGGCATAGTTCAAGGCTGCCTTCTGGCTCTGGACCATCCCCCTGGTCACACATTGCTCGGCCATCCTGATTCCGTTGCATACCGCTTCCCGCCGGGAGCTGCCGTGACATACAATGCTGACTCCGTCCACCCCTATCAGCGGTGCTCCTCCCACCTGGCGATTGTCCAGTTCAGCGTAGAGAGAAGGCAACCGGCCTATTTCCTTCATAGAAGCCGCAGCGGTCAGCTGGGCGAATCCTTCCATCGCTTTCAGCAGGATATTCCCAACAAAACCATCACACACGATCACATCGGACCTGTCGAAGAAGAGGTCGCGTCCCTCGACATTGCCGATGAAATTGATGCCATTAATGTGCTGCAGGAGGGTGAAGGTCTCGGTGCTCAGCTTGTTGCCCTTGCCCTCTTCTTCCCCATTATTCAGAAGCCCCACCCGCGGGTTGATGGTCCCTTTCAGGGTGGTCGCATAAACCCCGCCCAACAAGGCGAACTGCGCCAGTTGCTGGGGTTTGCAGTCCACGTTGGCTCCCACATCCAGCAGCAGTGCTTTCTTACCCCCGACTCCCGGCACCTCGGCTATTATCGGGGGCCGTTCGATGCCGGCCATTCTTCCCAGGATCAGCGTGGCCGCTGCCATCTGGGCACCGGTGCTCCCGCAGGAGACCACCGCGTCAGCTTGTCCTTGTTTAACCAGACGGGTAGCCATCGCGATGGAGGAGTCCATTTTTTTCCGGAGGGCTGCTACTGGCTCATCCATACCCATTACCTGGCTGGCGTGCACCACTTTGACCCTTTCTGGATCATATGAATACTTAACCAATTCTCTCTGCAGCACTTCTGCCTGACCAACCAACAGCACGACCTCGTCTGCGGTTTGCGACCACTTCACTGCACCAGCCACTGTCTCCTCGGGAGCGAAGTCACCTCCCATAGCATCCAGAGCTATAATCATGTCCCATCCTCCTTGACCACTCCCCACCCCATGATTTCATCCCAACTGCAGAGGGGAATGGATACTATGATAATGTTATCACCAAACATAGTGGTTGGATCAATCAATCAGGATATTCGTTCCATAAAAACAAAAAGTAAGACCTAGCCCCACAGCTATTGCTTACTTTTTGGTCTCGTTATCGATTATCAGAAGCTTAGATGACATTTTTGCCCTTGTAAAAACCGCAACTAAGGCATGCACGGTGCGGCAGCATAAGGTCGTGGCACTGGGGGCAGGAGACCAGGCCCGGAGCCTCGATCTTCTTCCACTCCGACCGCCTTTTATTCTTGCGGGCATGTGACTGTCTCCGCTTGGGAACACCCATTTATGTAACCTCCTTTCCTACCTCAAATCATTCAGTTTGGCCCAGCGAGGATCGGTTGTGTCCTCCTTGCATTGGCAAGGCTGGTTGTTTTTATCCTGCCCGCACACTGGGCAAAGTCCCTGGCAATCATCACTGCACAAGTAGACCAGGGGCAGGGCCATGAAAATCGCCTGGCCGATCTCAGCACTGATGTCAGCCTCGTCGCCATCAAATATGATGAAGTCCTCATCCAGATCGAACCCGGTGTTTTTGCTTCTTTCTGTCAGCACCAACTCCAATGCGGCATCGACAGGAAATATAACCGGTTGCAGGCAACGTGAACAAGGAACCTGCACTTTTGTTTTGACCTGACCGCGAACGGCGAAAACTGAACCGGTATTTTCCACCACCGTTTCACCGGTGATGAGGACAGCGAACTTACCCCCCAGTTCGGCTAAAAAACGATCGTCTCCCGCTGTCGCTATCAGGAATCGCTCACTCTCGTGAGGATGGAGCTTGAGCCTTCTCAAGTTGAGTTTCATATCCAATACCTCATGGCAGCTCATGAAAACAACATTCTTATTATAAAGCTCCCTAGTTGGCCTTGTCAACCAAGCGACGGACCTATAGAAAAAGGAGGGACTCCCCATCAGGAGGCGGCTGACCCCGGCAAATAAAGAGACCCTGCCTTGGTGCAGGCAGGGTCCCAGGAAGTGCAGATATCTACTTGGCTAAACCGTAGGTATCCTGAGCTATAACCAGCTCTTCGTTGGTAGGAATGACGAATATTCTGACCTTGGAGTCTTCGGTGGCGACGTCCACTTCCTTGCCGCGAACCTTGTTCTTCTTGCTGTCCATCTTGATCCCCAATTGATCCATGTCCTTACAGATGTGCTCTCTTACGTCGATTGCATTTTCCCCGACACCGGCGGTGAAGACCAGGCAGTCGCAGCCATTCAGCATGGCAATGTACTTGCCGATGTAACCCTTGATAGCATTGCAGTAAACATCCAGGGCCAGCTTGGCTCTTTCATTTCCGGAATCGGCTGCTTCCAATACATCGCGGAGATCATTGGATACGCCCGACAATCCCAATAATCCTGATTTCTTGTTGAAATAGCTGTTGGCTTCATTGGCATCCATATTCAGTTTCTCCATCAGGAAGAATACGATAGCCGGATCGATGTCACCACTACGAGTGCCCATGACCAAACCCTCCAGAGGAGTTAACCCCATAGAGGTGCTTATCACCTTGCCATCCTTGATGGCGGCCATACTGGCTCCATTGCCCAGATGGAGGGTGATGATCTTGCAGAATCCATAGTATTTACCCAGCATTTTGGCAGCCCGGTGGGATACATAGAAATGGGAGGTGCCGTGGAAACCATACCTTCTGACTTTATATTTGGTGTAGACGTCATAAGGCAGCGCATAAACGAAGTTGGCCGGAGCCATAGTCTGATGGAAAGCGGTATCGAATACGGCTACGTGTTTGACATTGGGCATCAGCGTCTGGCAAGCTTCGATTCCCATCAGGTTGGGTGGATTATGCAGGGGTGCCAGGTCGAAACAATCGCGGATGACTTTCTTGACCTTGTCGTCGATGACTACCGAGGAGGCGAAATCCTCGCCGCCGTGTACCACGCGATGTCCGACCGCGCCGATCTCATCCATGCTGGCGATACAACCGTACTCGGGGTTGATGAGGACATCTAGGACCATCTTCATGGCTTCGGTATGGTCAGGCATATCCTCTTTGATCAATACATCGTCCTTGCCAGCTGGCTCGTGCTTCAGAGTGGTGCCGGGAATGCCTACCCGATCTACCAGACCCTTGGCCAGGACCGATTCGTCGGTCATGTCAAAGACCTGGTATTTTAGCGATGAGCTTCCACAGTTAACAACCAAGACCTTCATTACAAAATTCCTCCTTCAATATTGTGAGATATACAAACTCGGGAACTAGTATAAAACCTAGTCATAACTAGGCTCTAACTGCGGTTATGGCCACCACATTGACAACATCCTCTACACTGCAACCCCTGGACAGGTCATTAACAGGTTTGTCAAGCCCTTGCAGGATAGGCCCGATGGCTTCAGCCTTGGCAAACCTCTGGACCAGCTTATATCCAATGTTGCCCGCCTGGAGATCGGGGAACACCAATACGTTGCACTGGCCGGCCACCGGGCTGCCCGGGGCTTTGGAGGCGCCCACACTGGGAACCAGGGCGGCATCAGCCTGGAATTCGCCGTCGACTTTCAGTTCCGGGAATCTCTCCTTGGCCAGAGCGGTTGCCTTGGCTACCTTGTCGACCAGTTCGTGGCTGGCACTGCCCTTGGTAGAGAAGGACAGCATACCTACTTTGGGATCAGGGATACCGCATACATCTACGGCTGTGGCTACCGATGACTTGGCAAATTCAGCCAGCTGCTCCATGGTCGGAACAGGAGTGACGGCACAGTCGGCAAATACCAGCAGGCCATTGTAGCCATAGTCACTATTGGGTACGATCATGACGAAGGCCCCGGATACCGCAGATATTCCCGGAGCAGTCTTGATTATCTGCAGGGCCGGCCGCAATACATTGCCGGTGGTGTTCTCAGCTCCAGCCACTTCCCCGTCGGCCTTGCCCAATTTTACCATCATAGAGGCGAAGAAAAGCGGATCCAACATAGAGTCGCGGGCCTGGTCCAAAGTGACGCCTTTGGCCTTGCGCATCTCAAAGAAAGCCTGGACAAAATCGTCATAAAAAGCTGCCTTGCCGGGGTTGATGATTTCCGCCGCACTTATGTCAGCCCCAGCGTCACTGGCAGCTGCCCTCACGGCCCCTTCTTCACCCAACAGGATGACGTTGGCGATCTTGGCCGCGGCAATCTGTTTTACAGCCAACAAGGTCCTTTTCTCGGTGCCCTCCGGCAGCACGATGGTCTTGCCTTTTTTAGCCGCATTCGCCTTGATCTGTTCGATTAAACTCATGATCAATCCTCCTCATTTTTTTACATCGCTAAAAGCTGTCTTTTAAGGGTTTCCCAGACATAGATGTGATACGGACGGTTTAAGTATGGTATCATTATGAAAATTTGCTCAAAGGGGATCAATTGTGGCTGTATTGGGAATAATCGCTGAATTCAACCCCCTTCACAATGGACACCGGCATATGCTCCGCACTTTCCAGCGCTCTCATGACTTCGAAGCCACCGTCTGTGTCATGAGCGGCAACTTCGTCCAGCGAGGGGAAGCGGCCATCTGCAATAAGTGGACCCGCGCCCGTATGGCGCTGCATGCCGGGGTCGATTTGGTCATTGAGATACCTTTTTGTTTTTGTGTCCGTAGTGCCTTTTACTTCGCCCGCGGTTCCCTGCAACTGCTCAATGCCACCGGTGTTGTCACCCATCTGGGCTTCGGCAGTGAAAATGGCCGGCTGGACGAATTAGACGCCATCGCCACTATTATTGGCAAAGAGGAACCGGAATACAGGCACCATCTAAAGAGTTACCTGGCGCGTGGTTGGAGCTATCCCTCCGCTCGAGCCCGGGCGGTGGAAGCTGTAGCCGGAAACCAATTCCCGGAATTGGATTCTGTCCTGGGACAACCCAACAATATTCTCGCCATCGAGTACCTCCGGGTGCTGCTCCAGGATAAACTGCCCCTCCAACCACTGACGATACCCAGAATCGGTTCCGATTACAATAGCTTGGATGCGTCCCCCCTGGCCAGTGCCAGTGCGATTCGGCACTCCCTGCTGACCGATCGCGGTGATTTGAGCGGCCAAGCCATGCCTCCGGCAGCTTGTGCTATCCTCCAACAGGAGATCGAAGCGGGGCGGGCCCCGGTCGATACCACCACCCTGGAAAGAGCTCTGCTAGCTAGGCTCCGCATGCTTTCAGCGCACCAACTGACGCCCATATATGAGGTATCGGAAGGCTTGGAAAACCGTGTCCTAAAGGCGGCCATCGCCAGCGGCACACTAGAAGAACTGAGACGTTCGATCAAGAGCAAACGTTACAGTCTGACCAGAATAAACCGGCTGCTCCTCTATATCCTTCTTGGGGTTGAAACCCGCCAGATACTTGGTTTTGACCAGTATGGGCCTGCCTACATGCACCTCTTAGGATTTTCTACAAAAGGTCGAAAAATCCTGCAAGCGATCAAAAATAAATCTCCTCTGCCGATCCTCAGCCGCGGCAGTGAGGTGAAAGCTGCCTCTGAAGACCCGAGTTCACCAATCCGCCAGGATATGTTGCGGCTGGATGTGCGCGCGACTGATCTCTATACTCTTCTCTATCCCCATCCCCGCCAAAGGCGCGGCGCTCAGGATTATACCACCTCCCCACAGGCTCATATCGGCAATTGACAAGATTGATCCCGCTACGATTGTGATCCTTTCAGCAGGGCAATCTGGTCCTTGATTTCTGCCACCTTCTCCGCGGCTGCCCTCCGGCCCTGGTCTACTATTTCCCTAGACCGGTCGAAGTCCCGGGGATTGATATGCCTGACCGCTGGCTGAATAAGAATGTCAGCATTGACGTTGACTGCGTCGAAATGATATTGACCCATGATTTCCAATGCCGTAAGGATTACATCCATGGCGCCATCGAATTCCGTCTTCTTCCCAGCCCCATAGGTTACGTCCACGGCTATTACCAGGTCTGCCCCCATCTCCCGGGCTACTTCTATCGGCAGCCGGTCGCTGACGGCTCCGTCCACCAATACCATGTCATCCTTGACCAGGGGTACGAAAACGCCGGGTATGGATATGCTGGCCCTAACTGCCTCGGTCACGGAACCTTCGCTCATAACCACCTTTTGGCCGGTCACCAGATCAGTACTGATTACCGTAACTGGGAAATCCAATTGCGCGAAGGATTTTTTCTTGGTTACCAGGTCCAGGAATTCGCTGATCCGATTGCCGGCGATGAAACCCATCCGAGGCACCATGATATCAACCAGCAGGCGGGTATTCATATGCTCGATCATCCGATCCAGCATGTAAAGGTCGGCCCCGCAAGCATAAATGGATCCCACCATGGCCCCCATGCTGCTGCCCACAATGAAATCGAAGTCTATTTCATTCTCCCGCAACACCTGCAGAACCCCTATGTGAGCAAGGCCCCTGGCGCTGCCCGCACCGAGCACTATGGCCACTCTTGGATTGCCGGTCATGGTTCACTGTTCCTCCTTATCCTATGATTGCAGATTTGCTGGGCCATTGCCCCGACTCCAGCAGAGAACTCCTTTCGAGGCTGCATTGGCGCTCCCGGTTTTCCGGGCTCAGAATGGCAGCGCCTTTCTTTCCCTGCCTGGTCTTCCGACCGTTCACGGCCTGGGTGGCGGCCAGGTGATTTAGGAGGTCAAATTCAATCAGCACTCTGGGAATGGGTTGCTGCCCATATACAAAGTGCTGTAAGTTCGGATACCTGCTCCATTTCACCTTATCCGTGCTGATCGGTGCTGTCTTAATTCTGCTGGTACCAGATTCCAACTGGTTATCATCCCGCTAACTGGTCTCGTCCTCCACCTGTATCTTGATTTGATCACGTCCCTGGACTACCGCATCCAATCCCTTGCGCAATACATATTCGATATGGCCTAAAACTCCATCGGCGTACTCCTCGGCATCTCGCCTTATCTGCTCTGATACCCTCTCACTCTTGGCAATGATCTCATCGGCCACACTCATGGCATTCCTGGTAATCTCGCTGTCATCGACCATCCGAGCTGCCTCACTCTTATACTGTTCAATATATTCATTAGCCTCATGGAAAGCTTCGTTCACGATTTTATCCTTCTCCGACAGGATATTTTTTGCAGTCTCCAGTTCTTCTGGCAGAATCGCCCTGATGCGGTCCAACCGGTCAAGAAACCGATTGGTTTCCAACAAGGATTTGCCCCCCGTAAAAGGCATCTTTTTACTGCCCTTTAATAAAAGTTCCATTTCATCAAGAATGCGAAATATCTCCATCATTCTCCGGTACCTCCTCACCCCTGCCGTAATAATGCAAACCTGACTCTCCATAGATTTTGTGCCGGTATCTGCGCAATGGCGGAAAAGATGGCATGTCCCTGTTGCGAGGTGTCCTGATCACGATGATGCCCTCATCGGCTAGAATGCCCGCCTGGCTCAGGGTATCCATAACTGGTTCAAATAGGTCTTCCTGGACGAAAGGGGGATCTATGTATATCAGATCGAATGACGATTTCTGGCCGGCCAGCCGTTTGATCGCCAGTAAAACGTCGCTGCGCAATACATCATAGCCGCTCGGGATCTGGCAGTGCAATAAGTTAGCGTGGATGGTTTTCACTGCCCCCACGGCATTATCTACGAAAACCACCCGCTCGGCTCCGCGGCTGAGAGCTTCAATACCGACACTACCGCTCCCCGCAAACAGATCCAGTACCGCGGCACCGATCACCCTTGATCCCCAGACATTGAACAAAGCCTCTTTGATCATGTCCGTAATCGGGCGGGTATGCAGCCCAGGCGGCGCTTTCAGCTTTCTGCCTTTTGCCGTGCCGGATATCACCCGCAAACTATACTCCCCTTTTATGTTTCGATTAAACTGTACAATTACCTCTTTTTGTAATAGCTAAATTTGATTGTAGCAGAAAATGCCCTGCAAAAAAAAGTACCCCGCCATTTCTGATGAAGCAAGCTTGAATAGGTCAGTTCATGGCGATAGTATCTTTACGGAAGCGCATGTTTATATAATCGATGATCCGCTCATCCTTTAATAATTGGTCACCAAATTCGGCAGCCACTTCGGCAGCCTCGGTTAATATCTGTTGGTCCCTCAAGAGATTGGCTACCCTCAACTCATTGAGACCGTGTTGCTTGATTCCCCAAAAATCCCCTGGTCCTCTAATCTTTAGATCTTGATTGGCCAGTTCAAACCCATCGTTGCTCTTCTCCATCGCCTGCAGCCGCAACTGGGCCTCCTCAGTGTTGGCTTCACCTACCAGCACGCAATAGGATTGTTGAGACCCCCGGCCAACCCGACCCCGCAACTGGTGCAATTGGGACAGACCGAATCTCTCAGCATGTTCCACCAGTATCAGGGTTGCGTTGGGTGAGTCCACACCCACTTCGATGACCGTGGTAGTGACCAATATACTGATTGAGCCGCGCTTAAATGATGTCATTACCGCCTCTTTCTCATTAGGCTTCATACGGCCATGCAGCAGTCCAATCTGGAAATCGGGAAAAGTCCCCTGTAGTTCCTGGTGTAGAGAGATAGCAGCCTGTAAATCCTGTTTTTCCGATTCCTCGATAAGAGGACAGACTACATAGGCCTGGGCCCCTTTGCTCAACTCGGTATGGATGAAATGGTAAGCCTGATCCCGTGCCGAACTAGAAATGAATGCTGTTTTGATCGGCAAGCGCCCAGGGGGGAGTTGATCGATCACAGATACATTCAAGTTCCCGTACAAGGCTAGTGCTAAAGTCCGCGGGATCGGGGTGGCAGTCATTACCAGCATATCTGGGACCAGCCCCTTGGCCCCCAGTTCACTTCGCTGCCTGACCCCAAATCGATGTTGCTCGTCAATGACTGCCAAGCCGAGTTTGTGAAAAACAACCTCGGTCTGAATCAAAGCGTGGGTTCCCACCATGATGTGGATGTCCCCATTGGACACCCCTGCCAGGATGCTCCTGCGCTCCCCCGCCGGGGTAGTCCCGGTCAGACGAGCCACTACCACTTCAGTCCCTTGGTATATCCTTTCCAGAGACTCGAAGTGCTGCTCAGCCAGTATCTCAGTAGGCACCATGATGGCTGCCTGGTATCCGGAAGCTACTGCCTGAGCCATGGCCAGCGCTGCCACTACGGTCTTACCAGAACCCACATCCCCCTGCAGCAGACGGTTCATATGAGCTGGAGCCGCCATGTCGGCGCATATTTCCCGGAGGGCCTTCTGCTGAGCACCGGTCAGAGCATAGGGTAGGTTGCGGGTGACCCGGTCCACCAGATCCATACGGGGAATATGTTCGGTTGACTGTTTAGGGTCCGGGGATGAAGGATTCTCTAAGCACAGGTTCAACTTGAAGAGCAGCAGTTCTTCGAAGGCAAGCCTGCGCCGGGCGGACTGATATGCATCTCGGGAGGCCGGAAAATGGAGATTATGCAGTGCAAAACTTATGTCGCACAGCTGATAACGCTCACGCAGCGCTGGAGACAAAATCTCCGGATATTGGGGCAGACAACTCTGCAGCACATTGAGCATGATCTGGCGCATCTGCCTCTGGTTCAAACCCTCAGTTAGAGAATATACCGGCATTACGGGCCGGTCGTTATCCTGCCCGCTGATAATATCATACTCGGTGGGATGCATCTGCAAACCCCCATACCCATATTTAGCCCGCCCGATCAGGAATATATCCTGGCCGATTCTAATTTGCCGGCTCAGAAAGGACTGGTTAAACCACACTGCAGTTACAATACCGGTATGATCCTCGATCTTGGCCGTGAAAACGTGAAAACCCCGCCTGGTACGATGGCTGTTGGTTGCGATGATGTGGCCTCGGATGCTGGCAACCGCCCCGTCCGACAGGTTTTCTATCTGGTCCACGCGACTCCGGTTCAAGTAGGTACGGGGAACATCCCAGAGCATATCAAAAACCGAGAACAGACCCAATCTACTCAGCATCTGTCCCCTCTGGGGACCTACCCCTTTTATAAATTGTACTCCCTCGGCCAAATTTTTCATCTTACACCCCGATGGCTGGGCGTTTCCGGTTACTCCACCGACAACAGGTAATTGTAATGCGGTTGCCCGCCGTAATGGAGCTCTATCTCGCTGTCGGGATATTGTCCCATTATCCTGGCTTTCAACTGCAGAGCATCCGCCTCTTCAGTATCCGCGCCATAAAAGACCGTCATCAATTCATGATCCTGAGCCTCCATGATGCTGAGCAAAGCGATCACCACTTTTTCGGCGGAATCCCCTTGGGCAGCGATCTTGTCATTGACCAGGCCGATGAAATCGCCTTCCTTTATCTCCAATCCATTGAATTTGGAGTCCCTGACCGCATACGTCACCTCACCATATGAAACGTTGACAATTTCCCTTTGCATCGCTTCGGCAACTTCATCCAAATCCCCATCGTCATTATAGGCAATCAAGGCATTGATAGCTTGCATGACCGACCGGGTAGGTACTATGGCCAGGCTTTTGCTGCTCAGGTGCTTGGCTTGTTCAGCAGTCATTATGACATTGGCATTATTAGGCAATATTATGATCTCGGCCGCATCTGCTTGTTCACATGCTTTCAACAAGTCCTCGGTGCTGGGATTCATGGTCTGACCGCCTTCCACCACTTGGTCGACCCCCAGGCTCAACAGCATCTTCTTGATCCCGTCACCGGCTGCTACCGCCACCACCCCGACCTTGCGCCGCGGTTGGGATTTAGCCTGCTCGGCATCCCATTTGTTACGCTGTTCATGAACTTCTTCTGCCATGTTGTTTATCTTGACATCGCTGATCGTGCCAAACTGCAGGCAGGTCTCCAACACTTTGCCAGGGTGATTGGAGTGGATGTGTACCTTGAGGAGGCTCTCGTCGCCTACCACCAACATGGAATCGCCCAAGGGAGCCAGGTGGTCCTTCAGGTCGTCCTCATCCAGGGACGAGCCCTTCAAGAGCAGCTCGGTGCAATATCGAAAATCAAGCTCGACCCGGGCTTCCTCATCCTTCTTAATGAGGGGCATGGCCAATTTGTCTTTGTAATCTTCCAGGGGGATATCTTTATCATGAGCCAGGCCATCGATGAAGCCTTCCAGAAAATATAGCAGACCACGACCGCCGGCGTCCACTACCCCTGCTTCCTTAAGTATAGGGAGCATAGTCGGAGTCTTTTCCAGTACCCGCAGCCCTTCCTCAACTCCAGCCAGCAAAGAGCCGAGGATATCATTACCGGAGATGGCTTCTCTTTCCGCCATGGCAGCTATCTCCCGGATCACGGTCAGGATCGTCCCTTCCACTGGCTTCATTACCGCTTTATAGGCGGTTTCTGAACCAGCACGCAGAGACAGGGCCAAGTCGAGGGCATTGGCTTCCTTTTTGGACTCCAACACCTTGGCCATACCCCGAAAGATCTGCGACATGATGACGCCGGAATTACCTCGCGCTCCCATCAGTGATCCCAAAGATATGGCTTTGGCTACTTTACCAAGGTTTTGGTGACTGTTTTTCTCCCCTTCCTTGGCGGCGGCCACCAGGGTCAGGTACATATTGGTGCCAGTATCCCCATCCGGCACCGGAAAAACGTTCAACAGGTCGACTTTATCCCGGTTGTGTTCCAACCTGATACAGCCAGCCTTTACGCTCCGGGCCAGGTCGTTGCCGGTGATGCTATCCAAACTCAAGCTGCTTATCCTCCCAACTATTTATCGCTGATAACCTTAACTCCCCTGACGTTGACGTTTACGGCAGCCACGGGCAACTGGGCATTCTTTTCCATTACATAGGCCACCTTCTGCATTACGTTGGAAGCCACTTCCGGTATCTTCATACCGTAACCCACTATTACGAAAACGTCGATTACCAGGCCATCGTCGGTGTTGCCGACTTGTACCCCCTTGCGGATTGATTCCAGTCCCAGAATATTGGTGATGCCGGTCTTGATATTCTGAGGCACCATGCCCACCAGTCCATAGCAATCCATCGTCGCCAATCCCGCCAAGGTCTCGACCATCTCACGGGTCACGGTTATGTCACCTATGTCGTTGCTCTTGATCTTGTACATTACTTTTGCCTCCTTCATAACATATTCTTTATTCTATACTCTCTTATTCATTCCTTCTTCTTGCCCTTTGTGGCGGTATTTGTTAAAATACTAAAGTGCATTTGTTATAGAGAGGGGGCATTATAGTGGCCAAATGCGATATCTGCGGAAAAGGCGTAACTTTTGGTAAGAAGTACAGCCATTCCCATATAAGGACCAATCGTCAGTTCAAACCCAATGTACAGCGGGTCAGAGTACTTGTGGAAAAGACACCCACCAAACTATACGTTTGTACCCGTTGCCTGCGTTCCGGCAAAGTCGAACGGGCTCTGTAATCATAAGATCGGTTCCAAGCCTTAGATATCTTTCTAAGGCTTAATTTTTTTCTGCATCCAGTTCCTCGGGACTATATAGATACTTCTGCTGGCAGAAGTTGCACACCACTTCAATCTTTTCTTCCTGCTGAAGCTCTTTTCTCTCTTCAGCCGACAATCCCATTAAAACTTGCAATAGTCTTTTGCGACTACACTTACATAAAAAGTTCAAATCCATATCGTCGATGATCTCATATTCTATTCCCGCCAGGATTATAGGCACGATATCCTCCAGAGTGGTGTGAGCATCCATCAAATGGCTAATCGATGCTGAATTCATGATGTTCTTCTCAATCAACTGCAGAAGCTGATCATCAGCCTCCGGCATGGCCTGAACCATGAGGCCTCCGGCTGACCGGACGCTCAGATCGGTCTCAACCAACACCCCCAACGACACCAGAGCCGGTATCTGTTCCGAACTGTAGAAGTACTGGGCAATATCCTCAGCAATCTCACCGCTGACCAATTCGATGCGCCCGGTAAACGGCTGTTTTAATCCCAGGTCCTTAACGACTTCCAGAAATCCTACTGAGCCGACCAACTGGCCTACCGCTAGTTTACCAGGGACAATCTCGGGAAGATCGGCGGTCGGATCACTGATCAAGCCTCTTACCCCTCCCCTTGTATCCGCGGTGGCTATTATCGTTCCAGCCGGACCATCCCCTCTGATCCTGATAGTCAAGGCATCCTGAGCGCCTTTGAGATCGCTGCCCATCATGACCGCAGCCGTCATAACCCGACCTAAGGCGGCGGTGGCAGTCGCAGAAGTGCCATGCCGGCGGTGCCCTTCCTCAACCAGGGCAGTGGTACGGGCTAAGAAGAGCCTTATATTTCTGCCTTTGTCCACAATTTTTATTTGACGATCCCGTTCTGTCATCCATATTCCCTTTCTAGTCCTGATACAAACATTATACCCCAAACAGACTGCCTTTTTTTCAGTCCTGGTTATCTGTGCGGTTCTCGATCCGATCCTACATCGGTTGTCGAAGTCATGAACAGTATCATCACCAATGTTAAATAGGTGACGCCTCCTCACTTAATCCTGGTCCTGACCTGACCCCAATGTTTGTACAGCCAAAATGTTAGTTTGAACCAGAATCAAGATGCCCTAGTTTGGGTAGCAATAGAATCTCGGTACTCAGTTGGAGTCATGTTATTCAAAGAACTGTGGGGTCTAATATGGTTATATCTTAATCGCCAATTTTCTACTATTCGCTGCGCTTCGCTGACAGTCCGAAACCAATGCTCATTTAGGCATTCGTCCCGCAGCTTGCCGTTGAAGCTTTCAACATAGCCATTTTGCATAGGTTTTCCCGGTTGTATGAACAGTTGAGCCACTCGATGGCCATAAGCCCATTGATTAAGCACTAGTCCAGCAAACTCTGGACCATTGTCGGATAAGATCTCCCTTGGATATCCGCGATCGATGGCCAGTCGATCGAGAATTCTTTGAACCCTGGCCCCGGTTAATGATGTATCAGCTTCACATGCCAGGCATTCCCGTGTACCTTCGTCCAGGATAACCAGTACACGAAACCGCTGACCGGATGCAGTCAGATCTGATACAAAGTCCATCGACCAGCGCTGATTTGGTACAGCTAGGACCGCATGGGGTTTGCCTCGGCCGGTCAGTACACGTTTTCTCTTGCGGCGGCGAACAGCCAGGCCGGCATTGCGATACAATCGATAGACCCGTTTATGATTCACTTGCCAGCCTTCTCTGGTTAGGAGCGCATGAAGGCGGCGATAGCCGAAACGTCTCCATACCAAAGCCAGTTCCATCAGCCTGGCTTGAAGCTGTTCATTTTCAGCTGAGACTTTTGGCTGATAACGATATGTAGAACGTCCAATGCCAGCTAACCTGCACGCCCTGACTTCACTGAAACCCAAGTCCTCCTTGAGGCCTGAAACCAGGAGACGTCCGCGTGCAGGCGTTATCGGTTTTTTTCTATGATGTATTTCAGCCCCCGGATGTCCAAGGCTTGTTCGCCAACCAGCTGCTTCAAGCGGCGGTTTTCTTCTTCCAATTGTTTCAGCCTTTTGGCGTCGCTGACCTCCATACCGCCATATTTGGACTTCCAACGATAGAAGGTTTGCTCAGCGATTCCATACTGGCGGATGATATCGCTGACCTTCATACCCTGTTCCTGGAGTTTTAGGATACCGATGATCTGTTCTTCAGTAAATCGATTGATTTTCAAGACCAAGCCCTCCTGCAAGTAAATTTTACTTCAAAACTAACTATGCAGGCTGTTTAGTTTTTCGGGCTCAGGTCAACAAGACAAAAACATCAAAGTTCTCTTTAACACAATTTATCTGGCCATCACCTATCGGTGCAAAAATACCGAAGGCTGTAAACCTTCGGTATTTTCGTTGCTTGATATTGGTGCCCGAGACCGGGGT
>JAQVXF010000002.1 GCA_028709355.1 Syntrophomonas sp. | reverse complement strand
CCCACTCAGTAGTCGGGATACGGGAGCCGGGCGGCACACCGGTCTCGGAGAAGATCAGGGACATGCTTTTGGACATAAGGAATAGTGGTATAATAGGTAGGACCGAAGCGCTGTTGTATGCGGCCGCCCGCAGCCAAGTGACGGCGGAAGTCATCAGTCCTGCGCTAACCCGGGGACAGATAGTGATTGCTGACCGATATTTGGATTCGACTATTGCTTACCAGGGTTATGGGCGGGGCCTGGATTTGGAATTCCTCTCTGCGCTCAACCGGCTGTGTACCGGCGGGATTTACCCGGACCTGACTCTTTACCTGGACCTCGATCCGGAAGAAGCGTACCAACGTCGACAGAACGAGAGTCCAGACCGACTCGAGCAGGAAGGGATGGAATTCCAAAAACGGGTGAGGCAAGGTTATCTGACTTTGGCTGATGCGGAACCGCGTATTCACCTGCTGGATGCAGGTCTGAGTCGTCAGCGACTCCTGGAAGAGGCGCTGCAATTGATCAATTCCCGCCTGACGGTTTAGAGCCGGTTTTAGCCAGCTAGCTACTGATTGAGGATGTATAGATGGATTTTTTCTCAGGGATCATAGGGCACGAGAGACCTTTGGCAGTATTGGGTAAGGCGCTGTCCACGGGGAACCTTCATCACGCCTATCTTTTTTTGGGACCAGGCGGTGTTGGCAAGAAGACTACTGCCCAGGCCTTTGCCCGGGCTGTCATCCTCAGCGATGATCCACAGGGGGAAGCCTATTGGCGTGAGAATGTTCACCCCGATTTCTTGAACATAGACAGGTTGGAGAAGAAAACCCAGATCGGGATTGAGCAGATTAACCGCGAGATGGAACCATGGTTGGCGTTGAAGCCGTACCGGGCTTCCCATCGAGTGGTAATTATCAATTCGGCTCATCTGATGAGCCTGCCAGCCGCCAACGCATTACTGAAGACTCTGGAAGAGCCCCCGGCTCATGCCGTGATTATTCTGGTGGCAGACCAGCAAATGTTATTGGAGACCATCATCTCCCGGTGTCAGATGGTGAGGTTTAGATTATTGTCTGTGGAAGATTTGGAGAGTTTTTTCCGACTCAAGGGCATGGAGCGTTCAAGAGCATCCCATCTGGGCCGATTATCCCAAGGAAGCCTAGCCAACGCGGTGCAGTTGGCCAGCACCGACGAACTGGAACACCTGTGGCAGCAAGCTTGGACTTTGACGGTAAAGTTGGCCTCCGGCAATGAGATCGAAATATTCAAGTGCGCAGACGAGATCGAGAAGCAGCCGACAGTTATGACAACCCTGCTGACCACTCTGCTCCGAGACATATTTATCTGTCAAAATACGGACAAACAAGATTTATTGGTGGTGGAGCGGAATGCCGGGGACTATGCAAGAATCAAACCCTTGCACGGCAATAGAGTACTGGAGTCACTAGCCTGTATCGAAACGCTCAGGAGCAAGTTCCAGGGGCCGATTCGCTCGGGTTTGCTAAGCTTGAACATTGCCTATTGTTTACGGGACGCTTTGCAATGAGGACCATTATTCCCGAGTAAAAACCGGTGGACACAAAATATAGGGAGGTCATTTCTGTGGCATTGGTAGTAGGGGTCAGATTTAAACCTGCGGGCAAGATGTATTATTTTGATAATTCTGACCTGGATTTACAAATTGGAGATGCGGTGATAGTGGAGACTGCTCGCGGTATAGAAAGAGGGATCGTGTCAATCAACAAGCGGGAAGTCAGCGAGGAACAACTGGTCTTGCCCCTGAAAAAAGTCATCCGCAAATCTACCGAGGATGACGAGACGGCTTTCCAGCGAAATAAAGCCAAGGAAAACGAAGCTTTGGAGATATGTAAGGAAAAGGTCCGCTCTCATAACCTGCCCATGCGGCTTATCGATGTCGAATATACCTTCGACATGGGTAAAATTATCTTCTATTTTACAGCTGAGAGCCGGGTTGATTTTCGCGAGTTGGTGAAGGACCTGGCCTCCATATTCAGGACTCGGATCGAACTGCGACAGATCGGAGTCCGCGACGAGGCAAAGATGCTGGGAGGAATCGGCACTTGCGGCCGTATACTGTGTTGCAACAATTTCCTGGGCGAATTTGCCCCGGTCTCCATCCGTATGGCCAAGGAACAACATCTTTCACTCAATCCCGCCAAAATATCCGGAATTTGCGGGAGGTTGATGTGCTGCTTGAAGTATGAGTCGGAGATGTACAATTCCAAAAAACCGGAGGGGAAAAAACATGGAAAGAGCCATGCAAGAACTGACGAACTTGATCCGGGACCTGGTTCATGAGATAGGTGACCTCAAAGAGAGGGTGTCCCGGTTGGAGGGGACCCCATCACCGGATTCGTTAAAGCAGCCAGCAACCGCGGTCGATATCATTAAGCTGCAAGGTGAGGGATATGAGAATTTGGGCCGGATATATGCGGAGGGTTATCATGTCTGTCCAGTGGCCTATGGGGAGCCTCGGCAGGACGGCTGTCTTTTTTGCATAGCCTTCATGAGCAAGGATTAGGCTGATCATGGCGGATAAGAGCCAATTGCTCCGACCCGGAGAGACCCTGGACGATCTAATACTCGGGGGCCTACGGGTAATACAACCGATGCAGGGATACCGGTTCTCCATAGATGCGGTTTTGCTGGCTCATTTTGCGGATCTGGCGGGCAAGAAACAGGCGGTGGATTTGGGGACCGGCAGCGCGGTCATCCCGCTGCTGCTTTCCCAGCGTAACCCGCGGATCAAGGTGGTGGGCCTGGAGATCCAACCAGCCATGGTGGAAAGGGCCCGTCGAACCATACAGCTAAATGAGCTGGAAGATAGCATCGAAGTTATGCTGGCCGATGTCAGGAGAATAGAAGACACTCTACCAAGGGGGTGGGCCGAGCTAGTCTTGAGCAACCCCCCTTTTTGGAAGAAAGGGGAAGGTCACCTCAACCGAAACCAGGAAGAGGCTAGGGCCCGTCATGAAATAACCCTCAATCTGGATGAGTTAATAACGGGGGCGGTTTATTTAATGGCTCCTGAAGGGAGTCTGGCAATTATCCACAGAGCCAGCCGGCTGGAGGAAATCAGCAGGATTTTTATGAACCACGGCCTTGCGGTAAACCGGGTGAGGCTGGTCCACCCTTTCGCGGATCGCCCCCCCAACCTGGTATTGGTAGAGGGAAAGCGTGGCCAAACAGGTGAAGCGGTATTGGAACCCCCTTTGATAATCTACTCTGCCCAGAACCATTATTGTGATGAGATCAAGCAGATTTACGGGGAGGCATAGATGAAAGGAACGCTATACGTATGTGGCACGCCCATTGGTAATCTGGAGGATGTGACCATACGGCTCTTGAAAACCTTGCGTAAAGTTGATCTGATCGCTTGTGAAGACACCCGTCATACAGTCAAGCTGCTCAATCGCTACAAGATCAAGAACAAACTGGTAAGTTATCACGAATTCAGCCCTCCCGGCAAGACCCGTTACTTGCTGGAACAATTATCACAAGGACTCGACGTGGCCATGGTTTCTGATGCGGGTATGCCGACCATCTCCGATCCCGGCGACGATCTGGTGCGTCAGGCACTGCAAGCTGGACTGAAGGTGGAGGTGATCCCGGGGCCATCAGCCTTCACGGCAGCCTTGGCAATTGCCGGCCTGGACAGCACAGCCTTTATATTTGAAGGTTTTCTGCCGCCCAAACCGGCCAAACGACGAATGGTACTGGCCAGCCTACGCGATGAGCCCAGGACCATTATATTGTACGAAGCCCCGCACCGATTGGTAGCGACCCTTACAGATATCGGTTTGGCGATGGGAGAAGACCGGCCAGTGATTATTGCCCGGGAGCTGACCAAAATCCACCAGGAAGTGCGGCGGGGACTCGTTGCTGAAGTCAACAACCATTATCGCCAGAATCCCCCCCGAGGGGAGATTTGCATCCTGCTGCCAGTACCGGCGGTCACGGATAGAAATGTGGACCTGGAGGTGGTCATAAGGGAAACCCAGGAGCTCATCAACGGTGGCATGGAAAAAAAACAAGCCTTCAAAATAAAGGCCCGTCAATATAAAATCCCCAAATCAACAATCTACGCACGATTCACAAAGGCTGAAGAGGATGAAAGCTGATAGTACTATACAATCTGCTTGGACAATTCGATCAAACAGCTCTTGCAAATGTTTTTACCCTTGTAGTTGGCTACGTCTTCAGCGTTGCCGCAAAAAATACAAGCCGGCTCATACTTCTTCAAGATAATTTTCTCGCTATCGACATAAATTTCCAAAGCGTCTTTTTCTTCTATTCCCATGGTGCGTCTTAATTCGATGGGAATCACTATGCGCCCAAGCTCGTCTACGCGCCGGACCACCCCTGTTGATTTCATCATAAACGTTCTCCCTCCTTCTCAATGTATTCCAGCTTCATTGAAAAGGTACCAAAATTGGCAGAAACAGTCAAGCTGTTTTTCAACATATTTATACAAAAATGTGGCCCAGTTTAATAAAAATTTCCTTTTCTCTCATGGCCCTATGGGTTGAAGGATTAGAGGAAGAATATGTGGTAAACTAAAAAGAATACACCTTTAGATGTGGATGGAGGGACCTGCGTGGAGAAGAATAAGAGCTTTTATATCACCACCCCGATTTATTATCCCAGTGACAACCTGCATATCGGCCACGCCTATACCACAGTCGCGGCTGATTGTATGGCCCGTTTCAAACGGATGCAGGGATATGATGTGTTCTATCTGACCGGGACCGATGAACATGGGCAGAAGATCGAGCGGGCGGCCCGGGAAAAGGGTATGGAACCGATCGATTACATCGACGGTATTGTGTCCAATATAAAGAAACTGTGGCGGACTTTGCTGATATCAAATACCGATTTCATAAGGACTACGGAACCGCGGCAAAGAGCGGTGGTGCAGAAGATATTCAACCGGGTTTATGAGCAAGGAGACATCTTCTTGTCTGAATATGAGGGTTGGTACTGCAGTCCCTGCGAAACCTTTTTTACCGAAAGACAATTGACGGACGGCCGATGCCCTGACTGCGGCCGCGATGTGGAGATGTTGAAAGAGGCCAGTTACTTCTTCAATATGTCGAAATATGCACCGCGCTTACTAGAACACATAGAAAACAATCCAGATTTCATCCAACCTGAATCCAGGCGAAACGAAGTGGTCAGTTTCATCAAGGGCGGCCTGGATGACCTGTGTGTCTCCCGCACTACTTTTCAGTGGGGCATACCGGTGCCGTTCAACGAAACCCATGTGGTCTACGTGTGGTTTGACGCCCTGATAAACTACCTCACCGGAGTGGGCTATCTGCAGGATGACGAGTTATTTGCCAAGTATTGGCCTGCTGACGTGCATCTGATGGCCAAGGATATAATCCGGTTCCACGCTATAATCTGGCCGATCATGCTGATGGCATTGGGTCTACCACTACCCAAGAAAGTCATGGCTCATGGTTGGATCATGCTCGAAGGCGGTAAAATGTCGAAATCCAAGGGCAATGTCATCGATCCCGGTATCCTGGCTGAGAAATACGGGGTTGATGCAGTTCGCTATTACCTCATCAAAGAACTTAGTTTCGGCCAGGATGGGGTGTATTCGGAGGAGATACTGGTGAACCGTATCAATTCTGACCTGGCCAATGATCTTGGCAATCTTATAAGCCGTACCGTGGCCATGATCATCAAGTACTTCAAGGGGGTTGTTCCCGAACCAGGAGCAGCAGATGAAGTTGACCAACAAATGCAAGCAGTGGCCCAGCAGGTTTATGGAGAAGCCACCGAGAAGCTTAATAAAATGGACTTTTCGAATTATTTGCAAGCTACGGCGAAGCTGGTGTCGCGGGCCAACAAGTATATTGATGAGACTGCCCCCTGGCAATTGGCCAAAGACCCGGCGCAAAACGATCGTTTGGGAACGGTGATGTACAACCTGATGGAGAGCATCCGTATCGTTCTGATTCTTACCGCTCCGGCTATGCCGACCCTGATACAAAGGGCCAATCAGCAGCTGAATCTATGGGATGACCCAGCTGTCATCATCTGGGAGGAAGCGGGTAGGTGGGGTACTACCCCAGGGGGCAGAAAGGTGTCCAGAGGAGCAGCGCTCTTCCCCCGGGTTGATATCAAATCACTGGATGAAGAAAAATCAGGGGTTCCCGTCATGGAGGAAATCCAGGCAGGGCCGGTTCCAAAGAGCGAGGAGGATGGTCTTGCTCAGGATGATTTGATTACGATAGATGAATTTGCCCGTCTTGATCTGCGGGTAGCTGAAGTGGTAGCTTGCGAGAAGATGAAGAAAGCCGACAAACTATTGATTCTCACCGTGAGGGTCGGGGAAGAGGAACGTACTGTAGTATCGGGGATCGCCCAACACTATACACCAGAAGAGTTGATAGGCAAAAAAGTGGTTTTGCTGGCCAATCTGAAGCCGACCAAGTTGCGCGGGGTGATGTCCCATGGCATGATTCTGGCCGCCTCAGATGACAGTCACGTCGACGTTTTGACGGTTACCAAGGATATAGCTTCAGGACAACGAGTTAAGTAGGAGGTAAATTAACCGCTTATGTTTGACAGTCATGCCCACTTGCAGGATGGTAAACTCAAAAACGACTTGGAGAATGTATTGAAACGGGCCAGGGATGCTGGAGTAGCCAGGATAACTTGTATCGGTTACGATTTGGAATCCTCGCAGGAAGCGGTGGGGCTGGCCAGAAAATTCAAGCAGGTCTATGCTACCGTGGGGGTACATCCTCACGACGCTAAGACCATGAATCCTGAGGTTAAGGAAAAACTCAAAAACCTGGCCAGAGACCCAAAGGTAGTGGCAATTGGGGAGATCGGATTGGACTACTATCGGGACTTATCCCCGCGGGAAAAACAGAAGGAGGCCTTCATCGAGCAGATACTGCTGGCCCAGGAAATAGGCAAACCGATCGTCATTCACGACAGGGACGCCAACCAGGACGTGATGGAGATAATCAAGAAATACAAAGCAGGTAAAAATGGGGGTATAATGCACTGCTACTCGGGTAACCTGCCTTTAGCCATGGAAGCGGTCCAAAACGGATTCTATATCTCGTTTGCTGGACCCCTGACATATAAGAACGCCCGCAGATCACACGAGGTGGTGGTGAAGGTGCCCATGGAGCGACTCCTGGTTGAGACTGATTGCCCTTACCTGACCCCGGAGCCATTGCGGGGCAGGATAAACGAGCCTGCGAATGTCCGGTACACGGTTGAAAAAATGGCTGCACTACGTAACCAGCATCCGGATGAGGTGGCTTACCTGACGGAAAGGAATGCCTGCAAAGTATACAGGATCAAAGACTGACCCCTTCTTAATGGAATAGAGGGTATGATTAGGGCCGGAAAGGCCCTATTTTCATGTCTTTCCGGTCCAGTAGGTGAGTGTTGGGACAAACATGGATGAATGGATTCGTACCAGCATCTGCAAAACTGCCCAAGATCATCGCGGATGGGAAAATATGAAAAAGATACCAATATAAAGCCCATAATTTTGACAGGGGGAGTCATTTATGGTTAGAATAGTTGTACTCCACTTTTTTCGACGAGGGGGATCTGGAGTAAAGGGGGAGTTTTATGAGTAGGATTCGATCAAAAAGGGCAACTTTATTGATCACCAGCCTACTGACTCTGGGGTTGCTTTTGGGGAGTCTGGCATTTGCTACTGAGAAAACGGTTACTATCGAAGTTGATGGAAGTGTTCTCGAGACAAAAGTCCTATTGACCAGTACCGTCGGGGAGGTTCTCGACCAGAATCAGATAGTTCTCGGGGACCAAGACCTAGTTGAACCCTCTCGAGAAACGGCGATCACTGAAGATCTGCAGATCAAGGTTACCCGGGCACTCGCGGTGATGGTCAGAGCTGATGGAACATCCAGGGAAGTCCGGACTACACCGGTAGATGTACTTAGGGTGCTGACCTTAGCAGGATTAGATTGGGATGCTAACGACATCCTCAAGATTGTCAATGGTCAATCCAGTAAGGAGGTCAGCCTGTCATCCTCCGTATCATCGCCATTGAGTGTGGTCGGAGAGAGCGTCGCCGCTCGATCCGAACTGTCTTCAAGGGGTGACGCTGAACTCAACGCACCTCCGTCGTGGGGACCCAATCAGATTCACAAGGAATCGGTTATTCACGGAGATGAAATTGAACTCATAAGAGTGACCCAACGCGAATTTGCAGTTGATGAACCGATTGCCTATGAGGTAGAGAAAACAGTTGATGCGACCATGGAGCCTGGAACGACCAAAATACTTCAGCAGGGCAAGAGCGGTCTCGCCCGCGACATCTTCTTAATCACATGTCATAATGGCCAGGAAGTCCAACGGGAGAGAATGAGAACCGATATCCTGGTCCAGCCTCAAAATCAAGTGATTGCTATGGGTGAAAGTTTTTCGGTATCCCGTGGCGGTCAGCGCTTTGATTTCCGGGAAGCACGCAACATGGAGTCCACTGCCTATACTTATACCGGCAACCGGACAGCGACCGGGGTTTATCCCGCTGTTGGCATGGTGGCTGTGGATCCCCGGGTTATACCACTGGGTTCCAAGATGTATATCGAGGGCTATGGTTACGCGACTGCAACTGACACCGGTGGAGCTATCAAAGGAAACAAGATCGATTTATTTATGGAAACATATTCCCAGTGTATGAACTGGGGAAGGCGTAATGTTAAGGTCTATTTATTGCACTAGAACTTCTTGAAGCAAACCAGAGTCCCAGTAACCGAGAGAGGGTGGGCCCGCGAAGGCCCGCCCTTTTCTTTCATCACAATTGAGTGGATGGAACCCCGGATACTGTTGACGCTCTATCGAGAAATGGAATGGCTAGGCGGTCAGTTCGGGCAAGGAGCGCAGCTCATGTGTGATAGCTATTCTTCATACAGTACTGCGATCAAGGGGCTTATGTTGTTAAAATGGCAGGTCCGAAGTCGGGGGAGGGCGAGAAGGGTAGTGTATAATGGATAGATAAATTGGAATTAAGGGTTGGAATGTATGATGGAGAGAGTATCACCTGGTGGAGTGCGCGCGTTATTACGCCGATTTGAGTTGGCACCCAAGAAAGGCTTAGGACAGAATTTCTTGGTCGACCGCAATATCCTGGTTAAGATCGCGGAATCGTGCGAGATAACTGGTGAACAGTATCTTTTTGAGATCGGACCAGGGGTGGGGGGCCTGACCAAAGAACTGGCCCAACGCTGCCGGGGGATACTGGCGGTGGAGTTGGATACCCGACTGGCTCCGATGCTTTCGGAATTAAGCCGGGAAACAGCAAATCTCCAAGTAATTTTTAACGATGTTCTAAAAATAGATATCGAAACCGAGGTGCGCGATACTTTCGGTGTGTCTGCCCTAGATTCTTATAAGGTTTGCGCCAACATACCCTACAATATTACCACCCCGATAGTGTTTAAACTCTTGGAACAATGTCCCCACATGAAGTCAGCGACCCTGATGATGCAAAAAGAGGTGGGGGCCAGGTTGATGGCTTCACCAGGGGGCAAAGACTATGGCCGGCTCACCATAATGGCCGCTTATTATGCCGAAGTAGAGCACGTCACGGATGTTTCCCGCAATTGTTTCTACCCCCGCCCAGAGGTCGATTCGATGGTGGTCAGGCTAACACCACGGCACCAGCCGATAGCCTGGGTCCGGGACGAGACTGCTTTTAAGGAATTTGTGAGAAATGCCTTTCAGAAGCGCCGAAAAACCATCCTCAATATTGCCAGCCAATTCTTCGGCTGCAACAAAACAGACACCGGAGCAAGGATTGAAGGGGTGGGATTGCAGACGCAACTGCGCCCAGAAAATTTGAGCGTGACAGATATGATCAGGTTGGTTAATGCCTTCAGCTCGGAACAGTGTACCGAGAAGTGATCGGGAAAGGATGACGTCACAGAGGTGCCAGCCTTATACTGGTTATGGGCAGATTGTGTGGAGGCCAGAGTATTGTGATTGTTTTTACGAAATAATCGATTGACACCGGGATTGATTTTTTATATACTATACGATTTACTCTTGACAGAATACCCCGGGTGGTATAAAATTACATAATACTTAGGCAAAGAAGGTGATGGTTTGAGTTCTCCCAGAGCTATCGCAGAAATCAAGAAAGACTTGGAATTCTTCGTGGGCAGCAAGATTAGACTGAAAGCTAACCGAGGAAGGAACCGCATAATAGAGAAGGAAGGCGTATTGGAGTCTATTTACCCCAATCTATTTGTCGTTAGGGTCAACGAACGCAAGGTGGAGAGAAAAGTTTCATACACCTACGCAGATGTATTAACTGAGACAGTTGAGTTATTCGTATATGATAAACAAGACTCCGAGATTAAGATCGCTTCCGCTAATGCTTGATTAAAACCCCAAGGACCAGAAGCCAGATGACTGCATCGTGAGATGCAGTCTTTTTTTTACCTGGCAGATATAAAGGCGTTGCGGCGATGTCATGCAAAATCCTGCCAATCACCTTCGTCCGGACAGCAATTTGGGGACATAGAGATTCAGACGATTAAATTCAGAACCCCCATCATGGCCAGATAAGCCACTATAATAGCCGTTGATCCAACGATACCGGTTTCAACGAATTCTCGCTTGGTAAACTCCGCAAACATCGATCTCACCTCCGTGACCGAACATAAGTTCTATAATGATTTTATTTACAAACATGTGTTCTGTCAACCGGTTTTTTTATGCTTCCATGCACTATTTCACCGGTTAAAGGCAAACAGCCATTAGCGTGGGCACCATGGTTTCCGGGTGGGGATGGAAGAAGGGTGAGGCTGGTTGGCCGCGGTTCCAGAAGGTACAAGGGAATGCTGGGTAAGGTACGACCAGCAAACGGATGGATCACCCCCGGCGCGGGGGAAGAGATGTGGTTATACCGGCCAACCGTTTATAATAGGGATGTACAGCGGTTGACAGCTGCCTGGGGAGCGTTTATTTTTGATATGGCTATGTGTATAATTAATGAAATGATTGGGAGATAAGAGGGATGAAGGATCAGGCAGACCTCAAGGCACCGGCTAAGATTAACCTGACATTGAAGGTTGTGGGCAAGCGGGTGGATGGTTATCATGAGTTGGAAACCGTGATGCAGCAGATAGATCTCTGCGATCTCGTATCGATAATCCGCACCGGGACCAAAGGTATAACCGTCCGAAGCAACAGCGGGGATGTGCCGGACGATAGCAGCAACCTGGCTTTTAAAGCCGCGCAGTTGTTCCTCGACAAACTGAATCTGCAGATAGGCTTACGTATTGAGATCGATAAGCGAATTCCAGTAGGTGCGGGGCTAGCCGGTGGCAGCACTGATGCGGCGGCGGTACTGGTCGGATTGAATGACATGATTGAGTCACCCGTAGACATGCCGACCTTGATGGCATTAGGCCTGCAGGTAGGATCGGATGTTCCGTTTTGCCTGATGGGCGGACCTGCTGTGGCGAGGGGCAGGGGCGAGATTCTGGAGGCCATGCCGACTGGTCCGGCCCTGGAGATGGTGCTGGTGAAACCACCATCGCAACTTTCCACTGCCCAGGTTTATGCTGATTTGCGGTTGGAAGAGCTACATGACCCACCCGATAATGGAGCTTTTCTTGAAGCCTGGCGTAAATGTGATATTATGGGACTGGCCGCACAAATGAAAAACGATTTGGAGACAGTAAGCATCGCCAAGTGTCCGGAGATATCGAAAGTCAAGCAAAGACTGGTTGAACTAGGGGCTATTCACGCCATAATGTCAGGTAGTGGTCCCAGTGTTATAGGACTGTTTGTGGAACACCAGCTAGCCAGAAGCTGTTGGCACAGAATAAAGACGGAATATGACGAGTGCTTCCTGGTATCAAACCATAAAACATAAAGGCGGTGTTAATAATGCCCAATAGACGGTTAAACCCAGTCGACTTGGATTCCTACAAACCTTTGCGCGAATTGGTTCTGGACGCCATCCGCAATGCGATCATGAATGGGTCCCTGCAACCCCGGGAACGGCTGATGGAGATCCAATTAGCGGAGGAATTGGGAGTATCCCGCACTCCGATCCGGGAAGCCTTGCGGAAGTTGGAGTTGGAAGGATTTATCGTCATGGTGCCCCGTAAAGGTGCCTATGTAGCTGACCTGACATTTAAAGATATTGCTGATGTATTCGAGATAAGGGCGGCCCTGGAAGGACTGGCAGCGGGACTGGCAGCGGAGAGGATCACCGAGGAGGAACTGGAGTCTATGGAGCGGCTGTTGGTCGGTAAACAGGAAGCGATCACCAGCGGTGACATAGATAAGTTGGTGGAAGTCGACACCAGCTTCCATGAACTGCTTTATAAAGCCAGCCGCAATGAGCGACTGGCCAACATCATCAGCAACCTGCGTGAACAGATACAGAGATTCCGGCTGACCTCATTGTCCTTCCCAGGTCGTAACAAGGAATCATTACAAGAACACAAACAACTAGTCGAGGCCATCCAGTCACGTGACAGCCAACTGGCCCGGCATCTGGCCCAGGAACACATTGAGAACGCGGAAAATGTTCTCATTGAGTGTATCAAGATGGAGGCGCTTAAGCAGGAGGCTTGATTCCATAAGGAAATTATGGAGGAATGAGGATGCAGTATGACGCCGTAATCATGGCCGGCGGTGAAAACACCAGTGAATTAAAGAAGATTGCACCATTCAGCAACGAAGCGTTGATAATCATAGGCAGTTACCCCATGATTTACTATGTGTACAGTGCTTTGCGTTCCACTCCCAGTATAGCCAATATAGTCGTCAGCGGGCCGGTGGAAGCGCTGCGCAATATCCTCCCCCGGGACGAGCGCCTTTTTTTTGTGGAAGGCGGAGAGAATGCCATCGAAACCCTCGCCCGCGGGACGGACTTTCTGAAAGACCGGATTTCCAGGAAAGTCCTGGCAGTGCCCACCGACATACCATTTATAACCCCCGAAGCTATAAGTGACTTCCTGGCCAGTTGTGAGATGTCTGAGGCCGATCTCTATTACCCGGTTACCAGCAAAGAGGTGAACGAACGCAAATACCCCGGGGTTATCCGTACCTATGTACACTTGAAAGATGGCGTTTTTACCGGGGGCAACCTCTTCTTGCTGCGTTCTGCGGTCATACCCGCCTGCCTTGAGTTCGGCGCCAAGATCATCGTCAGGCGCAAGGATCCGCTAGCCATCGCTCGGCTTTTTGGAGTGGGTTTGGTATGCAAATATCTGCTCGGACAGCTCAGTATAAAAGCTGCCGAAAGAAGGCTGTTACAGGTTGCCGGGATCCAGGGGAAAGGTATCATCTCACCCTTTGCCGAAGTGGGGGTCGATGTGGATAAACCCGAAGATTTATTATTGGCCCAGCGCTACCTTGATGGGATAGTTTTCGAACGCTGAGGGTTAAGCTTTTACAGCCGACAGAAGTTAGGGTTATAATACATTTACGCGGGCTGCTTCGAAACGGCAGTCGGCGCCTACATTGGGAGAAGAGAGGAACCGGAAAAGTGACGATTTCTGCGGTAATATTGGCCGCCGGCAAGGGAGTGCGGATGAAATCCCAACTGCCCAAGGTGGTCCACCGGGTGGCCGGCAAAGCGATGGTAGAGCACGTCAGCCAAGCGGCCCGGTCGGCTGGAGCGGACAAGGTAGTAGTCGTGGTCGGGCACGGTCGGAACGCGGTGGAGGAGCTGTTTCCAGCAGGAACAGTGGAATTTGCGGTGCAGGAAGAGCAATTGGGCACTGGTCATGCATTGATGCAGGCTATGGATAAGGTGCAAGGGGATCAAACAGTAGTGGTTCTGGCGGGGGATACCCCATTATTGCGGCCCAATACAATCAAGGCTCTCTTGGACCACCACCGGAGCAGCCAGGCGGCCGCTACCGTTTTATCGACTCAGGTCGAGAATCCTTATGGATACGGAAGAATAATCCGGGACCAGCAGGGTGCATTCCAGGCGATTGTTGAGGAGAAGGATGCCGGAGAAAAGGAGAAGCGGGTCAGAGAAATCAATTCGGGCATGTACGCCATGGAGGTAAATGAGGTTGCTTCTGCCTTGACGGGATTAGGCAACAACAACCAACAGGGTGAGTATTATCTGACTGAAGTTTTAACGATTCTAAAGGCTAACAATAAGAGGGTGGAAGTCCTCCAGGTGGATGCCCAGGAAGATATATATGGAATAAATGACCGGGTGCAACTGGCCCAGGCAGAGACCATATTGCGCCAACGCAAGAATATTGACTTGATGGAACAGGGGGTGACCATTGTCGATCCTGGTTCCACCTTCATCGACACTGATGTTATCATCGGAGCTGACACTACGATATATCCCGGGACGATCATAGAAGGCCTCAGCAGAATCGGCAGCCACTGCCAGGTGGGTCCGTACACCCACATAACCTCATCCACGATCGGCGCCCAAGTCGTCATAGAGCATTCCCGTTTGAAGGAGGCTCAGGTTGGCGATGAGTGTACCATCGGACCCTACGCCTACTTGCGCCCCGGTGCTGTGTTGCACCGCAAGGTGAAGGTAGGCGATTTTGTGGAGATTAAAAAATCGGTCCTCGGTGAAGGCAGCAAAGCCCCCCACCTTAGCTACATTGGAGACGCCCAGGTAGGCAAAGGCGTCAATATCGGAGCAGGGACAATCACTTGTAACTACGATGGTAAGAACAAATGGGAAACAATCCTTGAAGATGGGGTCTTTATCGGCAGCAACACCAACCTGGTGGCCCCGGTAAGGATTGGGGCCAACTCCGTAACTGGAGCTGGTTCGACTATTACCAGGGATGTGGCGGCAGACACTCTGGCAGTAGAAAGAGCCCAGCAGAAGAACCTGAAGAAGAGATAGATTGCCAATGAAGTTCCAAAATCCGATTGGAGGTCAAATATAGATGAATACATCCAGGTGGAGGATGAAACTATTCACAGGTAATGCCAATCCCTTGCTGGCTAAGGAAATTGGGGACTATCTCGGTATGTCGCTGGCCAAAGCTACCGTTTCCCATTTTTCCGATGGGGAAGTGAGTGTGGAGATCGATGAGAGTGTGCGCGGGGTTGATACCTTTGTGGTCCAGCCCACCTGCTCCCCCGGCAACGAGAATCTCATGGAATTGCTGATAATGATTGATGCATTCCGGCGGGCTTCGGCGGGCAGGATAAATGCGGTCATCCCCTATTTTGGCTACGGCCGCCAGGACCGGAAAAACCGGGCTCGGGATCCGATCACCGCCAAGTTGGTATCCAACCTGATAGTGGAGGCCGGTGCGCATCGGGTAGTGACGGTGGACCTGCATGCCACTCAGATACAGGGCTTCTTCGACATTCCGGTCGACCATCTGCCCGGAGTGGCAACCCTGGCCGACCATATCTACAAAAAAAACTTGGGCGAGAATGCAGTAGTGGTGTCCCCCGATGTAGGCGGGGTGACCCGGGCCCGGAATCTGGCTGCCAAGCTGGGGGCGCCCCTGGCCATAATCGATAAGCGGCGCCCCGCACACAATGTTTCGGAAATAATGAATGTAATCGGTGAAGTGGAGGGCAAATCGGTCATCCTCATCGATGACATTATCGATACGGCGGGAACGGTGTGCAATGCGGCTGACGTGATGATGGACAAAGGGGCCAAAGAGGTTTTTGTATGCTGCACCCACCCCGTGTTTTCGGGACCAGCCATGGAGAGGTTGGGAAGGGCCCCAATCGAAGAGATCATCGTGACCAACACCATACCGCTGCGGGAACAACTGCCCAATCTGACTGTTTTATCCATAGCCCCGCTGATAGGGGAAGCCATCCTTCGAATTCATGAGGACCTGTCGGTCAGTAAAATATTTGAAGACTAGCAGCCGGTCAATCGATCCTCACATAAGCAGAGCGGGCGCACTCTTGAGTGGGCCTTTCTTTTTCACCGGTCAGGTGACAGGAAGGATAATGGGGTAATGAAAATAGTGGTGGGATTGGGTAATCCCGGTCCTGAGTACCGGGACACCCGTCACAACATCGGCTTCAAGGTGTTGGAGGAGCTGGCCGCCCGCCACCGGGTGGAACGGCAGGAAAGCAAATATGATGCCGTCATCGGGGAGATCCGGATAAAAGGTGAAAAGGTCTTGTTGGTCAAGCCCCTCACTTATATGAATTTGAGCGGCCGAGCGGTTCAACCCCTGGTTCATTGGCACAAGCTGGACCTAGCCGATTTGATGGTAATTTATGATGACATGGACCTGCCGGTCGGGTCAATCCGCATCCGGGCTGCCGGTGGGAGCGGTGGTCACAAGGGGATCAAATCGATAATTGAACGGCTGAACAGCCAAGATATATGCCGGATCCGCATCGGTATCGGTCGTCCCAGTGACCGCGAGGCAGTCGATTGGGTACTGGCACGTTTTTCCGGCCCCGAAAAGGAACAGATGGCAGCAATGGTCAGCAGGGCAGCTGATGCTGTAGAGACATGGATGACCTCAGGTTTGATCGAAGCCATGAACACCTACAATTGAGCCACTGGAAAACTACGCTCCTTCCATAAAGGCTTTGAGTAATGGGGGAGCGCTGAAGGTCCCAGTTACCTGTTCAGCCAATGAACACAGCCAAGCTATTAAGTGGAGGTCGATTTTATCGATGTCCACCTTTATGGCTTGATAGCTACGGAGCGCAAGAGAGGAGAACCTTGTGAATACCTCAGTGTTGGAGTCAATCAGCGTCTGCCTGGAAGAGGGCCAAAACGTTCTTTTGAGCGGCCTAGCCGGAACGGCACGAAGTTTCCTGTTAGGGGAAATATTCAAAGGGGGCCCAGGGCGACTGCTGTGCATTGTCGCTGGAGAGGAGCGGGCCTATGACCTGGCGGGTGAATTACGATCCCTGCTGGGACGAGATCGGGTCGAACTTTTCCTGGAGCGCGACTTCGTCTTCATGAAAGAGAATAAGACCCAGGTAGAAATGGAGCGTCTGGCGGTCCTACAGGATATGGTCTTGCATCCCCGGCGCAAATCGGTGATCATCGCCTCTATCGGAGGGCTGCTATATCGAATCCTGTCGCCGCCGCAGTTCCAGGATGCCGCTTTGACGTTGAAGCTCGGGCAGGAATATTCCGGAAGGAAAGTCACCCAACACTTAATCCAGGCCGGTTATGAGCGGGTCGACACAGTTACCAGATCCGGCCAATTTTCGGTCCGGGGCGGGATAATGGATATCTTCCCGGCTGGTGCCGATCAGCCATACCGCATGGACTTTTTCGGGGATACCCTGGATAGCCTAAGTTGCTTTGACCTTGATAGTCAACGTTCGGGCAAGAGTGAGAACGGGATCAATGTCGGACCAGCAGATGAATTGGTCGGGGATGATCTGTCGTCATCACTGCTCGACTACCTGCCGCTGGCAAGCCGCATTTTTTTTGATGAACCGCGGGATTGCCTGCAGCTTCTGGAGAGAATGACCCGCCGCTATAATGGCTTTGTCAAAGAGAACCGTAAGGAAAAAGGGGACTATCGAGCCCTGGATCTGATCGACCAGAATGCCCTGCTCGCCTCCCTGGAGCATCATCACATCATATATCACTCCTTTTTTCCGGGGAACATACCCCAAGCACAGGTAGGACTCTATGAGCACATATCCCAACGGGAGATGGAGCCATTCCACCAGCGCCCTGAGATTCTTTTCGAGCGCATAAAGGAGTGGCTGGCCAGTGGATACTCAGTCCGACTGGCTATTCACAAGGAGAAGATGCGGGAAGAGCTGCGGAGCGAGACGATCAATCGCGGCTTGGGCGGGGTGGAGTTTGCGAGCGCGAATCTCGAGCGGGGTTTTATAAGCCAGAGTATGCGGTTGGCGGTAATCACCCAGCAGGACATCGGGGGTAAAAGGCCCTCTCGCAAGGCCAAAGCCAAGACTGCCTCTGAACCGCGCATCCTGGTAGAGGATCTGCAACGCGGCGATTATGTGGTTCACGAGCACTATGGGGTGGGTATATTCCGGGGCGTAACCCAGGTGGAAACAGACGGAATCACTCGTGAATATATTTTGCTGCAATATGCCGGCACCGATAAGCTATATTTGCCGGTTGACAAGCTTGATCTTCTATATCGGTATTCCAGTTCCGAAGACCGGGAGCCACGATTGAGCAAGTTAGGCGGGACTGAATGGGAACGAACCCGACAACGCGTGATCCAGTCGATCCAGGAGATGGCGGAGGAACTACTGCAACTATATGCTGCCCGGGCTACTGTGCAAGGACACGCTTTCAGCCCGGATACCCCCTGGCAGGCCCAATTCGAGGAGGAATTCCCGTACCAGGAAACGCCGGATCAGATGAAGGCCATCCGGGAGGTCAAAAAAGATATGGAAAACCCCAAACCCATGGACCGCCTGGTTTGCGGAGATGTTGGCTATGGCAAGACCGAAGTGGCCCTCCGGGCAGCGTTCAAGGCCATAATGGACAGCAAACAGGTGGCGGTACTGGTCCCAACCACTATCCTGGCCGAACAGCATTTTGAGACATTTAAGAAACGGTTTCAGAAGTTCCCGGCAGGCATAGAGGTGTTGAGTCGATTTAAATCCCCAAGCGAGCAGAAGAGGATTGTTGCCGACCTTGAGAGGGGTGCGGTCGACATAGTTATCGCAACCCATCGCCTGCTGTCCAAGGATATCAAGTTTCACCAACTGGGATTGTTGGTCATTGACGAGGAACACCGCTTCGGAGTGGCCCAGAAGGAGAAGATAAAGGCAATCAAGAAGCAGGTCGATGTATTAAGCTTGTCTGCGACCCCCATCCCCCGCAGTCTGCATATGGGACTTACCGGTTTGAGGGATCTGAGCATAATCGAAACGCCCCCCCCGGAACGCTACCCCATCACCACTTATGTGATGGAGTATAATCCGGAAATTGTCCGAGATGCTGTGCTGACTGAGGTAGGACGGGGTGGTCAGGTCTTTCTGGTCCATAATCGCATCCAGGATATCTACCGTTTCCAGGAAACGCTGCAAGTCCTTCTCCCTGAAATAAGGATTGAAGTAGGACACGGCAGGATGAAGGAGGAAGAACTAGCCTCCACGATCGTCCGATTTCTAAACCAAGAATTCGACCTCTTCCTGTGCACCACCATCATCGAGTCCGGTCTCGATATGCCCAATGTCAATACCATCATCATCGACATGGCGGACCGGATGGGACTAGCCCAGCTTTATCAACTGCGTGGGCGGGTGGGCCGTTCCAACCGCCTGGCCTATGCCTACCTGACCTATCATCCTGACAAGGTGATCACCGAAGCTTCCCAGAAGCGATTGACCGCCTTACGTGAATTTAATGAATTAGGAGCCGGGATCCGCATTGCCCTGCGAGATTTGGAGATAAGGGGGGCCGGCAATATCCTGGGGGTCCAGCAGCATGGTTACATACACGCGGTGGGATTTGACCTTTATTGCCGCCTGTTGGAGCAGGAGACCGCCAAGTTGAAAGGGATCCAATCGATCGAACCGGTGCAGCCGCAGCTGGACATCGATGTCGATTACTATATCCCGGACAGCTATATCCCGGATTCCGGCACCAAGATGCGTATTTATCGCAGGATGTTGCTGGCAGCATCCAGGGAGGACATTGAAGAGATACGGACGGAGATGGAGGACCGCTTCGGGCCTTTACCGTTGCCGGTAACGAATTTTTTGCAGGTGGCTTCCCTGCGCCTTACTGCCCGGGACAAGCGGATAAAGGGCTTGCGCCGCAAGGGCCAGGAAGTGCAGATCCAGTTGGCCCAGCGCCTGCCGGAGGATTATCAGATTCCGGTCAGCTTGAACATCAGGAAAGTAAACCCATATACTCTGGTTTTGCGCCTGCAGCCTGGAACCTCACTGCAGGTACTGCAGGAAGTCATGGAGATGATCCAATGAGGTTTGCCGTCCAACTCAGCACCGATCGGCAAAAATGGCGTGGGGGGCAGGATACATTGTGGTATAATTAACCTCGTTAAAATGGGGAGGATCGTAATGGATAGAACGGGGAACTTCCTGCGCGGGGCTTTGGTCTTGAGCGTAGCCGGAGCACTGAGCAAAATTCTGGGGGCTGTCTACCGAATCCCGCTGGCCCGACTGCTGGGCGGTGAAGGCATGGGTCTTTACCAGATGGCTTACCCCATCTACACTACCATCCTGGCCCTGGCTACGGCGGGGGTACCAGTAGCTATCAGTGTTTTGGTCTCGCGCAAGGAAACCCAAGGTTACACCGGAGACAGTAAAAAGATTTTGCGCCTGTCCATAATACTCCTGCTGGTATTCGGACTGATACTGACCCTATTGGTGATGAAAAGCGCCCGGTTTCTGGCTAATACGGTGTTACACGAACCGAGGGCTTATTATCCTATCCTGGCCGTGGCCCCGGCCATATTCTTCTCCGGCTTGATGTCTGTCTTCCGTGGTTTCTTCCAGGGTCACCAGTGGATGATACCGACAGCTGTATCACAGGTACTGGAGCAACTCTTCCGGGTCACCGCGGTAATCATCCTGGCTTTCATGCTCTTCCCAAAGGGGCTGGAATACGCTGCGGCCGGTGCCACTTTCGGTGCTGTGGTCGGTGGGGTAGTGTCACTTATCGTGCTCAGTATCTTCTACCTGAAGTTTAACCAGACTGAAGAAGCAAGACCCGGACAGCTTATATACAGCGGCGAGGGATCCTGGCAGATGACCAAGGAGTTGGTAAGGCTGGCAGTCCCGGTTTCATTTGGGGCAGTAGTCCTGCCCTTGGTCCAGGTGCTGGATGCCATAATCGTACCCGGGCGCTTGATGGCTATCCAGTACACCACCTCCCAGGCTACTGAACTATACGGGCAGTTAGCAGGGATGGCCGCAGTCCTGATCAGCCTGCCCACCATCTTCACCATCAGTATTGCTACCAGTTTAGTTCCGGCCATAAGCGAAGCACGGGCTCAAAACGACTCGATCTTGCTAAATAACCGTATCAATCATGGCCTGCGGGCGGGGATGATTATCTCCTTCCCCTGTGCTGCCGGTTTGTATGTCCTGGCTTGGCCCATATGCGACCTGCTCTACGCGACGCCAGAGGCGGGGATACCCTTAGAAGTCCTGGCTTTCTCCACCATCGTCCTGGCTGCTTTTCAACTAAGCAGTGCCGGACTGCAGGGGATCGGGCGCCCGGAGATAGCCATGCGGCACCTGATCCTGACCGGTGGCTTGAAGACGGTTTTCAATTATAGCTTGACGGCAGTACCCATGTTGAACATAAAGGGTGCGGCGTTGGGTACACTGGCCGCGTTCACCATCGGATCCCTGATGAACATCTATTCACTCAGGACTCATACCGGGGTAAAATATGAAGTCGGCCGGCTCCTGAAGCTGACATTCATGACAGTGGTCATGGGATTCAGTGTGAAAATCGGCTACGGTCTCCTGGTGGGGGGCGGAATAGCCTCCAGCTGGGCAACCCTATTGTCGATAATGCTGGGAATTTTGGTCTACGGCGTGCTATTGTTGTTGGGCAAGGAATTTGATCTGGACATGATGAGGAAGATAGTGCGTTAGCGCGGTTGCAACAGAGACAGACGTAAGTTGCCGGCTTGGAGGAGTAAAGGTTTTTACCAAGTAACCAGCCTTAGATCGATTTTGAAGGCAGGAGGAGTATGGCATGAGCAAACCGGCCGAGGCTTTGGTAGAATTGCTGGAGATACAGCAGAGATTGCTGGCGCCAGGGGGGTGCCCCTGGGACCGGGAGCAGAGTCATAAGTCCTTGGTACGTTATTTGATCGAAGAGGCTTATGAAGTAATCGAAGCCATCGAACAAGAGGATATGCATAAATTGCGGGAGGAATTGGGGGACTTGTTACTACAGGTCGTCTTCCATGCTGCCTTAGCTGAAGAACGGGGGGAGTTTGACTTCGCCGACCTGACTCAAACGGTCAGCCAGAAAATGGTCAGCCGCCATCCCCATGTGTTTGGATCCATGCAACTCCATACCAGTGATGATGTCTTGGATAATTGGGAGACTTTCAAGCGCCGGGAGGGCAAGAGATATCTTTTAGACGGAATACCCAGGAACCTGCCCGCTTTGATGCGGGCGGAAAAGATCCAGGAGAAGCTCAGCCGGGTTGGCTATGATTGGCCTGATGTAAGCGGAGCCTTGGATAAACTGCAGGAGGAGATCGGCGAACTGAAGACAGCAGAATCCGATGGCGCCGTCGTCGAGGAGATGGGCGATGTCTTCTTTGCCATGGTCAATGTAGCCCGTTTTAAGAAGGTAGAGGTGGAGCAGGCATTGCAGTCTGCCAATGACAAGGTGACCCGGAGATTCAACTACATAGAGGATGTGGTGGCAGAACGGGGGCAGAGTCTGGACCAACTGACACTGGAAGAGATGGACGCGATTTGGGACGAAGCTAAGGCCAGGGGCCTATAGTATTACTAAATAAAGGGAAACGATCTAAGAAATTTCCATTTCAAAAAAGGAAAAATGGCCGGGAGGGCGAATAGCCATATTAAAGCCTTTAATAGTGAGGAGGGATAGCTTGAATAAGACAGACTTGATTGGAGAGGTTGCTGCAAGAGCCAATATCACCAAAAGGGATGCCGAGAAAGTTTTCAACGCGTTTTTGGACACGGTTGAGGAGGCACTCAAAGCGGGTGACAAGATTCAACTGGTAGGATTTGGGACATTTGAGGTCAGGACCCGTCAGGCCCGCAAAGGAAGGAATCCACAGACCGGGGCCGAGATCGACATTCCTGCCGCCAAGGTGCCGGCATTTAAACCGGGTAAAGCTTTAAAGGATGCCGTAGAAGCATAGGATGCGCCTGGACAAATTCCTGAAGGTAAGCAGGATAATCAAGAGACGGACGGTGGCTAAGGATTTCGCCGCCAACGAAAGAGTAATGGTTAATGGCAGGATTGCCAAGCCCTCCACAGAAGTCAAGGTTGGGGACATTATCAGCCTGCGAGCAGGGGCCCACCAATCATCTTACCAGATAGTCAAATTGGCTGATAATGTCAAAGCAACCGAGGCCAAAGAATTATACAAAACCATCGACTAGAACGTCCTGTGAATAGCAGGGCGTTATTTTTTGAGATTGGATGCAGAAAAACCGAGTCTCGCTGTTCAATGCCGGATATTCTTATAGGATAGTGCTGCGGGAACTCCCGGGGTCCCGACTCCATTCGAGACCAACTTATTCCTGCGCTGCCAGAAATAATGACGTAATAATTTTGTCCATATATTGTAGAAAATATGTTGATGGTTTATAGTAAATAATATGCAGATTGAGATACGGGGAGCAGAGAGACTTAGTTTCAGGGAGAGACAAGTGGTAGTACTTAAGGAGATGGGAAAGAGCAGTGCCGAAATCTGCCGCACTTTGCACATCACCGCCAGCACCGTCGCCACCCTGTACAACCGAGCCCGCAGCAAGGGCTACGAGGTAGTCATAGTGCTTCCCGGCAATACATTGGGGATTTTTAACGGGGGGGACGAGGGTATTGAGGAGGCTGAAACCGAATAGGCGCTTCCGATTGATAATTACGGGGTTGCTGGGGGCGGTATTGTTATTCACAATAGTTCCCAGAGCGGCTGCCATATATCAGCTATCATCGCGGAAGCATGAGCTTATCCAGGAGAAGCAGCAACTGGCCCTGATCAATGAAGAATATCGCCAGACCTTGGCAGAGATTGAATCGCCCTTGGGAATCGAACGGATAGCCCGGGAGCAGTTGGGGATGGTGAAAAACGGTGAAAGACCAGTAATCAGAGTAATTACGGAGGATTGATTTGCGATTGTTGGTTGACTCCTTCCTATTCATGCCATAAAATAGGAATAGTACGATTTGAGGGGGATCTTAACATCTATGCCAACTGAACAAACTAATATCTCACCCGGCGAAATTGTAGAGGGGAAGGTCCAGGGAATTACCAATTTTGGGGCCTTTATCGAATTGCCGGGAGGACTGGTGGGATTGGTCCATATCTCGGAGATTGCCGACACTTATGTTAAAGACGTCAAGGACTTTGTCAAAGAAGGCGACAGCGTCACGGTCAAGGTGCTCAATATAGCCGGCAAGAAGATTGGATTGTCTATTAAGCAGACCCTGCCACCTAAGGTAGTACCTCCAAGAGTTGGCCGCCCCGAGTTCAAGCCGGAACCGGTCCGCCGGGACAGCAGGAGCAGTTTCGGTCCTAAACGGAGCGATGCCCCGGCCAGTTTGGATGATAAGATCGCACGATTTCTCAAGGAAAGCGATGAGAGGATGCAACCCCTCAAGAATAAAGTCGATACCAGGAAGAGACCCCGGAACTCCTAAGAGTCGATATAAGCACTTCTACGGAAGTGCTTTATTATTTTAAGGGCTGTTGTGGCTGTTTCCAGTGCGGAGATGGTGACCAGAAGCCAACTCGGCGATGGGAATGTTACTGGAATGTACGAAGTGATTGAATCGTTTAGGGAGAGGGTTATCACATGATTTATGGGGCCATCGATATAGGGACCAATTCCTGCCGCCTGCTGATTGCTGAACCTCACCCGGAATCAGGACTGAAGACCCTTGCCCGGGAACTGGCGCCCACCCGTATCGGAGCCGGGGTAAGCCGGGCA
>JAQVXF010000078.1 GCA_028709355.1 Syntrophomonas sp. | reverse complement strand
CTTCGGTTCAGGATTTATTATGATGTCCAGTCATACCTACCAGTAATTTTTATCAGTAATCTCACTAAAAAACATCTGTTTCTATATCTGATGGGATGCTATACTAGGTGGGGAAATTAGATGTATTTTTAGGGGGAAAGGAGAGTGTTAGTAGAATGAAGGTTACCCGCAGACAATTCTTAAAGGTAACCGGTGCCAGTGCAGCAGTCATGGCCGTTGCCGACTTGGGTTTCGATCTGAAACCGGCGGCAGCAGCAGTTCGGACTTTACGCATCAAAAACGTCAAGGGCGTGCCGACTGTCTGCCCGTTTTGCGCTTCCGGCTGCGGCCTGCTAGTGTATTCGGAAAGAGATGCGGCTGGCAAATTCGTTAAACTCCTGAGTGTTGAGGGCGACCCTGATAATCCCATCAACCGTGGTTGTGCCTGTGCTAAAGGCTCGGCCATGTTTAACCTGAGGGAGATTTACGACGAGGAAACCGGGGAACAGAAGATCAATCCCATGCGGGCGACGGTGCCCCTGTACCGCGCTCCGGGGAGTGACAAGTGGGAAGAGAAAGAATGGGAATGGATGGTCGAACAGATTGCTCACCGGGTAAAGGAGACCCGCGACAGCAGTTTCATCCACAAAGAGAAAATCGCGGACGGCAGTGAAATCATAGTAAACCGCACTGAGAAGATCGCTTCCGTGGGAGGCTCGGGACTCGACAACGAAGAATGCTACCTGTGGTCAAAACTGGCCCGTTCACTGGGTATGGTATATCTGGAAACCCAGGCCCGTATCTGACACAGCGCTACGGTGGCAGGTTTGTCACCCGCATTTGGACGAGGAGTCATGACCAACCATATGGTCGATTTGAAGAATACCGACGTAGCACTTATCATGGGCAGCAACATGGCTGAGAATCATCCTATCGGGATGAAATGGCTGGGCGAAGGACGACGGGTACGAGGCACCAAGATAATCCATGTCGATCCCCGCTACACCCGAACCTCGGTTGTCGCTGACCTGTATTGCCCGATGCGCTCCGGGACCGATATTGCTTTCCTGGGCGGTATGATCAACTATATTATCCAGAACAAACTTTATCATGAAGAGTATGTTAAGGCTTACACCAATGCCTCCTACTTGGTTGCAGACGGATTTGATTTCCAGGACGGTCTGTTCTCGGGATACGATGCCGCCAAGCGAACCTATGACAACAAGACCTGGGATTACCAGTACGCTGAGGACGGAACCACCATTTTGAAGGATCCTACCCTGCAGAATCCCCGCTGTGCATTCCAGCTGATGGCCAAACACTATTTGCGCTATGATATCGATTCGGTTGTCAAGATAACCGGCTCCCCCAAGAACAAATACCTGGAAGTTATCAAACTTTTTGCTACCACCAGTGCTCCTAATAAAACCGGCAACATCATGTATGCTATGGGTATCACCCAACATACGGTGGGCAGCCAGAACGTGAAATCCTTTGCCAATGTTCAGCTGTTGCTTGGTAACATGGGACGTCCCGGCGGCGGCATTAACGCTCTCCGCGGCGAGAACAACGTACAGGGCGCCACCGATATGGCTCTGTTATTCCACATCATCCCTGGCTATATCGACAGCCCCATGAACACTGCAGCCCAAAAGAACTTGTTGAGTTTCGTCAAAGCAGTGACCCCGGGAGCAGCCAAGGTCCCGGCTACCAATATGGCCGAGTTCCGGGCTGCGGTAGCGGCTGGCATCCCCAATTCCGGGTTTAAAATCAACACCTCCAAGTGGGTGGTGAGCATGCTGAAAGCCTGGTATGGAGACGCTTGTACGGAGGCAAACGATTGGGCTTATCATTACCTGCCCAAGCGAGATGCAGCCAAGAACTATTCCCATATAGCTATGTTTGAGGCCATGTATAAAGGTGAAATCGACGGCTTGTTCGTAATGGGTTCCAACCCGGTAGTGGGCGGCCCCAATGCCAACAAAGAACAGGCGGCTCTGACCAAGCTGAAATGGATGGTCAGCGTTGACCTGTGGCTGAATGAGACCTCCGATTTCTGGACTTTTAGAGCCTGGGAAAGGCCCCATGGCGGCACCCATCATACCGAGACCTTTGAACCCAAAGACATCCAGACCGAAGTTTTCTTCCTGCCGGCCTGCGCCGTGTATGAGAAGGAAGGTACCGCCGCTCAAACCGGCCGTTGGGTCCAGTATCGCTGGAAGGGCGCGGATGAAGTGGGCCAATCCAAATCTGACCTTTGGATCGTCGATCAGTTGTCCAAGAAGATCCAAGAGCTTTACAAGGGAAGCACCCGGCCTGAAGATGAGCCCCTTACCAAAATGACCTGGGGTTACGGCCACGGCGAAGAACCCGAGCCCATCAATGTTGGCCTGGAGTACAGCGGTTATTTTGTCGCCGATGGGAAGCCTATTGCGGGTGGATTTGCCAACCTTAAGGACGATGGCAGCACCGCTTGCGGCAACTGGGTATATTGTGGCCAGATGGCTACTAAGCCGGACGGCTCTCTGTTGTACAAACCGCAGAAACGCGATAACAAAGACAACTCCAAGACCGGACTGGGCCTCTACTCCAATTGGGGTTGGTGCTGGCCGGTCAACCGCCGCATAGTTTACAACCGTTGTTCGATCAAACCTGACGGTGTTACTCCTTGGGAAGGCGATGCCGACCGGGTCTTGATCCATTGGGATCCGACCAATGTTTCCGACCCGACCAAACCGGACGTGGTAGGAGCTTGGGTGGGCGATGATGTATGCGACTGCGCCAAGACAGCTCCGCCTGATAAGGCGGTCCCCTTCCTGATGAGACCAGAAGGGACTGGTTGTTTCTTTGCCGCCAAAGGATCGTTTAAGGAAGGTCCCTTCCCCGAGCATTATGAGCCCTGGGAAAGCCCAGTCAAGAACCTCATGAATTCTCAAGCGGTCAACCCGGCCTCCAAGATCTGGGAGCCAGATAAAAAGGGTACCACAGCCGACTACCCCTATATCGGGACCACCTATAGGGTGGTGGAACACTGGCAGACCGGCGCTCTGACCCGCACCATGCCCTGGCTGGCCGAACTTATGCCTAACATGTTCGTAGAGATCAGTGAGGAACTAGGTGCCATCAAGGAAATCAAGAACGGTGACAAGGTTATCGTCTCTACTACCCGTGGAGATATCGAAGCAGTGGCTTGCGTCACCAAGCGCATCAAACCTTTTGTTGTCGATGGCGAGCAGCAACACATGGTCGGTGCTGTTTGGCAATACGGCTTCAAAGGCTACGCCACCGGCGACCCCGCCAACCGTCTCACCCCTCATGTAGGCGACGCCAACACCATGATACCTGAGTACAAAGCCTGGCTTTGCAATATAAGGAGGGCTTAAGTATGACAAGACTAATGACTAATCTATATGACTCCAGTAAGTGCACCGCCTGCAGAGGTTGTTTCACCGCTTGCAAGGATTCCAATCAACTTCCAGCCGTCTTCGATAAGTCTTATTTCGGAGGCCCCGGTAATGGCACCTATGACTCCAAAGACGGTGATACCGATGCCAACACCTATATGATGATCCGTTTCAACGAGACCGAGGACCCGGTGGACGGGGTGCGCTGGAACTTCTTGAAATGGCAGTGCATGCACTGTATGGAACCTGCGTGTTTGGCCGTCTGCCCCAAATCGGCTTATACCAAGCTTGACTGGGGCGCCACTTTCCACGATGAGGATAAGTGCATTGGCTGCCAGTACTGCACCTACGCCTGTCCGTTCGGTATCCCCAAATACCGTAAACACACTGATACCGTGACCAAATGCACCCTTTGCTACGAGCGGGTGGCCGAAGGCTTGACCCCTGCCTGCGCTCGTAGTTGTGCCCCTGGCGCTGTCAAGTTCGGTTATCGCGACGAGTTGCTGGAGGAAGCCCGGATCCGGGTCAAATTCCTGCGGGCCAACGGTTTCCCGCGGGCGACCATCTATGGTGAAACCGAATTGGGCGCCGGCACCAATAAGCTCTACATCCTGACCGATACCCCCGACAAGTTCGGTCTGCCGGTAAATCCGCAAGTCGAAGGTAACACCGTCTTCTGGCAGGATTGGGTGCAACCCTATGCCGGTTGGCTTATCCCGCTGGCTCTAGGCGGCTCCGCCGTCAGCTTTGTCACTTCCAGGGTGGTAGCCAACAAAAATGAAGAACACGGGAAAGGAGGTCATGCGTAATGCAATGGATTCCGGAATATAGAGAAGACGTCCCGCGCGTAGAAAGATTTAATTCCCTGGCACGTTTTACCCACTGGACTCATACCGTGACCTTCCTGCTGTGCTTGTTCACTGGTCTGGCCTTGTTCCTGGACGGGGTCGACTGGTTGGCCGCCATCTTCGGTGGCTACCGGGGGGCCGGTCTGGTCCATCGAATTGCCGCTGTAATTTTAACCGTTTCTATCCTGACCGCCATGGCCGTCGGTTTTAAAGGTGTGATTGCCTGGATCAAAGACCTGCTGCGCTTCGGCAAGAACGATATCGGTTTCCTCATGGTATTCCCGCTGGAATTCCTGGGCTTCAAAGTCAAGATACCACCCCAGACCCGCTTCAACGGCGGTGAAAAAATGAACTCAGTAGTGACCCCGACCATGGTCTTCCTGCTGATGATCAGCGGATGGATCATTTGGTGGCCGTCCATCTGGTGGCCCGGCCTGGTCCGGTTCTCCTATTGGGTCCATGACCTGGCCATGATCTTCGGGACCCTGATGGTGTGTATGCATGGATATCTGGGTTCTTTCCATCCTGGATCCGGTGAATCCTTCTGGGGAATGTGGAAAGGTACCGTCCGCGAAGATTGGGCTAAACACCACCACGCCATCTGGTATGAAGAGACCTATGGAGACAAGGCAAAGACAGAAGAAGAATAATCTGCCCGTTAAGTAAATACAACCGTGAACAAGGGGAGTACATCTCCCCTTGTTCTTATAAAAGGAGTGCTAAGAGATGAAGACGAAGACCCCGGTGGATTTGCCGGTTGGCTACCTGGATTTCTATAAGAACCTGGAGTCCTGGCAGAACCAACAGCAGGTGAAGCTTAAGCAGACTTATGCCCCGGCTGACATCGATGTGGTGAAGGTCCTGGTCAATACCAACCGCGCGCTGATAGAATCGATAGATTTCAAGCTGGACCCCCGACGCTTCCAAGAGGTATTCCAAGAACTGCTGCAATTTATTGCAGCTGCGAGACCAGAGACAGCCTCCCAGGTGGGTAAAATAAGTTCGCTCGCGGCAGCTTTGGATTTCGAACAGCTCCCGTTAAAGATTTTGGAGGGGGACGGAGAATATTTCAGCGATCTGGCCCAGAAGCACGAAATGCCGGAGGAACTATTAATATTCTGCGTAGATCATGCTCTGCGGCCCTTCCTGCGGTTATGGGCGGCACCCCATCGCGCGGCCCTTTCGGAAGCAGGTTTTGAGATATGGGATTTCGCCACCACCTGCCCCTTCTGCGCATCCAAGTCCAACTTCAGCCGGGTCAGGGCGACCGACGGTCGTCGTTTTATGTTCTGCGACGGTTGTTTCTCGGAATGGGAGACCCGCAACATATATTGTGTCCATTGCGGCAACAGCAATCCCCAGACCATCTCTTACCTCACCGCCGAAGATTTTCCCGCTTACCAGGCATTTATCTGCGAAGAATGCCGGGGATACAGCAAGAGTTTCGACGAGCGCCAGAAGGCAATCCGCATCGATCCTTACATTACCAACATGGAGACCGTCTACCTGGACCTGCTGGCCCAGGAAAAAGGGTACACCAATCACAGCCAAACCTAGCCACTGACGGGGTTGAGGTGTTGCCGAATGCCAGCCGGGACTCAGGGAGGATTGGAGGCCCAAATGGATGTTCAAACAAAAAACCGGGCAGATGCTGCCCGGTTTCGTTTTTCGAGTAGAAAAGTCGTTTTTAGGTGCTGTCGTTGAATTACCCGGTACTG
>JAQVXF010000077.1 GCA_028709355.1 Syntrophomonas sp. | reverse complement strand
CTATCTCTCCGGTCTCAATAACAAACGCTTTGTGAGCTATGGATAGTGCCATATTGGCGTTCTGCTCCACCAGCAAAATGGTGGTTCCTTGCTCGTTGATGTCCTTGATAATCGAAAATATCTCCTTTACCAGTAAAGGGGCCAATCCCATTGATGGTTCATCCATCAGCATCAATTCCGGTCGGGCCATGAGTGCCCTTCCTATTGCCAGCATCTGCTGCTCCCCACCGCTCAGAGTCCCTGCCAATTGTCGGCGCCGCTCCTTCAGTCGGGGAAATCTAGCATACACCATATCCATATCGGCCAGGATCGCTTTCTTGTCCCGCCGCAGGTAAGCTCCCATCTCAAGATTTTCCACTACTGTCATAGTGGGAAACACCCGGCGTCCTTCCGGCACCTGGGAAATCCCTTGTCCGACAATCTTTTCAGGAGGAATCTTGGTTATATCGTTGCCTTTATAAAAGATTGCCCCACTTTTTGGGCGGAGAATCCCGGAAATGGTGTTGAGCGTAGTGGTCTTGCCCGCTCCGTTGGCGCCAATCAGAGTAACAATAGACCCTTGTTCAACCTCCAAGGACAGCTTCTTAAGTGCGTGGATAGAGCCATAATACACGTCTATGTCCTTTATCTGCAGCATTAATTTAGCTCCTCTCCCAAATAAGCCTCGATGACCTTCTTATTGTTCCTGATCTCGTGGGGTAATCCTTCCGCTATTATTTGCCCATAGTCTAAAACATAGATACGCTCGCAGACTCCCATAACCAGAGACATGTCATGTTCAATAAGCAATACTGCCAATCCAAATTCGCTGCGAATCATCTCAATGAGTTGCATCAATTCGTTGGTCTCCTGCGGATTCATCCCCGCTGCTGGTTCATCCAGGATAAGCAGCGTCGGCTGGGTAGCCAAAGCACGGGAGATCTCCAGTCGTCGTTGTTCCCCATATGGCAGGTTCTTGGCCAGTTCATCCCTTTTGTCGGCCAAATTGAATACCTTCAGGTACTTAAGGGCCTCCTGCTCGATTTGCTCCTCACCTTCGAAAAAAGCCGGGCTTCTCATTATCGCCCCCAGGAGACTATACGGAACCTGTTTATGACAGGCAATTTTGACATTGTCCAATACCGAGAGGTCATTGAACAGGCGGATGTTTTGAAAGGTACGGGCTATCCCCCGTGCACATATATTATAAGGGCTCATGCCTACCAAATCAGATTCTCTAAAAACTATCTCTCCCCGATCCGGCTTATAAATCCCGGTGATAAGGTTGAACACGGTGGTCTTTCCCGCACCGTTGGGACCTATAAGCCCGACCAGTTCGCGTTCCTCCATTTGGAAGTTAAAATCCAGCACCGCGCTCAAGCCGCCAAAGGATTTGTAAAGTTTACTTATATTTAACAGAGTCATCGGCGGATACCCCATATTCTGCCCAAGGTCTGACGGCCCAACTCTTTGTTGCCCATCAATCCCTGGGGACGATATATCATTACAATGATAAGAATCAATGCGTACAGGATCATTCGTATTTCTGGGAAAGGCTGCAGTACTGCCGTAAGGATGGTAACAAAAATGGCCGCGATGACCGCTCCGGTAGTGCTCCCCAAACCACCCAAAACAACCATCACCAGGATATCAAAGGATTTCATGAAGTTAAAAGTTTCTGGTTTGATAATGTAGAAGTAATGACCGTAGAGAGCGCCGGCTATACCCGCAAATGATGCCCCGATAACAAAAGCCAGCACCTTATACTTAGTGGTATTGATCCCCATCAATTCAGCGGCGATCTCATCCTCCCGAACGGAGATTATGGCCCGGCCATAACTGGAATTTACCAGATTTACCACTACAATGATCGTGAGCACCACCGCGCCAAACAACCAAGCCCAGGTGGTAAGCTTGGGGATGCCCGAGATGCCGGCCGGCCCGTTTATATAGTCTATGTTCTGCAGGGTTACACGAATAATCTCTCCCAAGGCCAAGGTGGCAATCGCCAAATAGTCGCCCTTAAGTCTTAAAGTGGGAACTCCAATTACGAAGCCGGCCAACCCTGCCGCCATGGCAGACCCTACTAGCCCGGCCAGGAAAGGGTAGTCCAGTTTGGTGGTCAAGATTACGGCGGTGTAGGCTCCCACCGCCATAAATCCAGCATGCCCTAGGGAGAGCTGGCCGGTAAACCCATTGATGAGGTTCAAACTCACCGCCAGAATAATATTGATGCACATGGAAGTCAGGTTGATCTGGACATACTGGTCGAGCATGCGGGTGGTGATCCCATATTGGACCAAGGTGAAAAGTGCCACCAGCACAGCTGTCTCCACCAGAAAACGGGGCCAGCTTATCTTTTTTGTCTGCATGCTTTCACCTACACCTTTTCGCCGCTATCTTTGCCAAAGATACCGGTAGGTTTAATGAGCAGTATCAGAATTAAAACTCCGAAGGCAACCGCATCGCGATAAAGACTGTTGCCGTAACCGCTCACCATGGTCTCCAGAAGTCCCATCACGAAGCCCCCTACCATCGCACCGGGGATTATTCCTATACCACCCAGCACAGCGGCGACAAACGCCTTCAGTCCGGGAATAATGCCCATTAGGGGATTGATTGTATTGTAATAGACACCTACCATGACCCCGGCTGCTGCCGCCAGCGCCGATCCGATGGCAAAAGTCATGGAGATGGTTTTATCCACACTGATACCCATGAGAACGGCCGCCTCCATATCCAGCGACACTGCCCGCATGGCTTTTCCGGTCTTGGTATATTTTATTATGTACTGAAGTATAACCATAAGAACTAAAGCCGATACAAATACAAACACATCTTTGTTCAGGATCGACAAGCCGGCTATGTCATAGGCTTTTACCGTGAAGGCAGATGCCGGGAAGACCTTTTGGTTGGGGCCGATTAAGAATATGGTCAAGTATTCCAATAGGAAGGAAACCCCGATGGCCGTTATCAGCGAAGCAATCCGGGTGGCATTGCGCAGGGGCCGGTAAGCCACCTTCTCGATGATGACCCCCAAGAATGCACAGACCGCCATAGCCGCCAGCATAGCCACTAAGATGTTCGTGCCTAAGAGAGTCACCGAAAAGTAGCCCACAAAAGCTCCCACCATCATCACATCACCATGGGCGAAGTTGATAAGCTTGATTATCCCGTAAACCATAGTATATCCCAGTGCTATCAGCGCATAGATGGCGCCTAGGGACAGGCCATTGACCAGTTGTTGGATTAGTTCTAACAATTATGCCACGTCTCCCTAATTTAGTGACCGGGACAGGAATTAATCATTCCTGTCCCGGTCTGGCCAATTATGGTTGTATCCTTGAGTTCATAACTTGTTTACCGTCTTTGAATTCGATAATGACCCCGGCTTTGACTGGATTATGGCTGGCATCGATGCTCATCTTGCCGGTAATACCTTCGAAGTTCTTGATCTTGCTCAAAGCCCCCGCCAATTTTACCGGATCGGCTGCCTGGGCATCCTTGATCCCTTGCACCATGATTTGGACAGAGTCATAACCCAGTGCTGCAAAGGCATCCGGTTCCTTGTTGTACTTGGCTTTAAAAGCCTGTACGAAAGCTACTACTTTGGGATCGGTGTCCTGGGAAGAATAATGGTTGGTAAAATAAGTCTTGTTCAAGGCACTCGCTCCCGCTACGGCTACCATGTCGGGCGAATCCCATCCATCCGGCCCGCCAATGGCGGCGGTGATGCCGAGTTCACGAGCCTGTTTGATTAAGGGAGCCACTTCCTCATAGTATCCCGGAACATAGATGAATTCAGGATTTAGTCCTTTAATCTTGGTCAGTGTTGCCCTGAAATCACGATCATTCTTAACAAAGCCTTCAGTCGCTAAAATTGTTCCACCCTTTTCGGTGAAGGTCTTCTTAAAATACTCCGCCAATCCCTTGCCATAGTCGCTGGAGGTGTCGCCATAAATGACCGCATTTTTGACCTTAAGGTTATCCGCAGCGAATTGGGCCATCAGGGTCCCCTGGAAGGGATCTATGAAACATACTCGGAAAATATAATCCCTGGTCAAGCCCGTCTTCTCATCCACGGTTACATTGGCAGCCGTGGCGGCCGGCGCTATTAAGGGGATCTTGTTCTCTGTCATTACGGGGGTACTGCCGGCCACATTGCCGCTGGTCAGGGGCCCGATCTGGGCCACGATTTTATCGCCTGCCAACGCGGCACTGACACTCATGGCTTCATCCGCGAGTGATTTGCAGTCCCTGACGATCGGATTCAACTGTTTGCCTAAAACTCCTCCGGCCGCATTGATCTGCTCGATAGCCAGCAGGGCGCCATCCTTGGCGTTGGTGCCATAACTGGCCACTCCACCTGATAGTTCAGCGTTAATCCCAACATTAATAGCTGCGGCTGCCGGGGCAGGCTGTTCGCTGGTCGGTGCCTTTTGACCGCAGCCAGCAACGATACTGAACATGAACATCATAATGATAAGTATGGCCATCTTTCTATTGTTCTTGCTTGACATCAAATTCCTCCTTTTCGTTGTGCACCAATCCCCAATAAACATCTGACAGATAACCCTACAACCCCCTCCCATTAATTGGTAGAATCCTGACTATACTTCACCCGCACGTCTCCAACTCTTCGAGTGAAGCGGATTCGGTCATAATACTCGATAAGGGGCAACGCATACTTCCTTGATGTATCCAGGATATCCCTCGCAGTAGCCAAACTGAGTTCCTTTTCCCGGTCAAAGTATTCACCCAGCAACTGCCTCCCCTTTTCGATAGCAGCACGCGTAAAATACGTCCCATCACTAATCTTAACCAGCTGGTCTTGCTCGACCAGATAAGCCAAAATCTCACTCAAGCTGCCCTCTGTGACATTGGCGGCCTTGCTCATCTCCTCTGGCTCCGGAGGTGCAAATGGCCTGTCCCTCATCAATTGCAGTATTGCCGCAACCGCCTGTCCTACCTCTGCTCTCGGTTCAACCACCCAACCTGGGACACTGATGAGGTTGCTCCTTGTAACCAGGCGAGCCGCTGCCTCTAGGTACTTGATTAGGCTGTTAAATGATTTCGGATTGAACGCACCGAATAATCGAGTCCGCATGTCCTCTTTCGGATACCCGGACCGCAACGGATATTTACGGCGAAATTCATCCATGGTCCTGACAATCTGCTCGTATAGGATCTCGAGGCCCTGGATGCTTAGGAATAGTCCCCCTTTGTTCTCGATGTTGACGATTTTCTCATCATCGAGCAACAACTGGATCTCATCTCTGACTGCCATTTCCGGATTACCCGTCCTCTTGGTTAGTTCTGCCAAACTGAGAGGTTGCGGCGAGTTCTCCAATTCATGCAAGATCAGGTCATAAAGACTCCCTTCCTCTTTGACCGCCAAGTCGTTCAGCACATCTTCTTTAAACCGCTTCTGCTTGGGGGCATTGGGATCTATGACGGTTCCTCCTCCAATGGTATCAACCGGCGAGTAATAGCGAACCACAAACGGATCTCCCTTAAATGCCACCACCGGTTTTTCCATGACTATCTGTGCATAAGCCTCCTCACCCGGCCCTAATTCATCCCGGTCCAGCAATACCACCCTCCCCAGGGCTTCATCGGTGCCCAGGTGAAATCTTACCCGATTCCAGTTTCGCAGGATCCGAGAACTTTCCTCCAGGAGACGCAATTTAGTGTCCACCCGATAACTGGGAATTAAGAAGCCTGTTTCCGCCAGCAGGTAACCTCTTTTGATGTCACTTACCTCAATTCCCTGAAGATTAACAGCCACTCTTTGCCCCGCGTAGGCGGTGCCCACCTTTTCATTATGCACTTGCAAGGTACGCACCTTGACAGCCTTCTGCACCGGCAGCAACTCCATGGTATCCCCGACCCTAATTTGACCAGACCACAAGGTGCCAGTCACTACCGTGCCGAAACCTGCTATCGTGAATACCCTATCTATGGGCAACCG
>JAQVXF010000076.1 GCA_028709355.1 Syntrophomonas sp. | reverse complement strand
TTCATACCTTCGACCGCTCCGTTCCATAGATTGCTTCTTTATAAATGTCTCCGGTACCATCATCAAGCGGTCTCACCCGTTACAGTCGGGATATCACCGCCAGAAGACCAGGTACAGGTAGAGGTTGGATATGATGATCGATAGGATCATCAGGGGGAACCCCAGCTTCAGGTAATCTAAAAACCGGATCGGATTGTCATGGCGGGCAGCGATGCCGGCCACAATAACATTGGCGGCCGCTCCGATGAGGGAACCGTTACCGCCCAGGCAGGCTCCGAGGGCCAGGGCCCACCAGATCGACTCCATGGGCATCTGCCCCAGTTGCCCCACCTCCTCCAGCAGCGGTATCATGGTGGCCACAAAAGGTATGTTATCCACAAAAGTCGAGGCCAGCGCTGACGACCACATAACCACAGTACCGGTCAAGGGCACGTTGTTGCCGGTCACCAGGATCATCTGGTGGGCTACGAAACTGATCACCCCGTTGACCTGCAGGCTGCCCACCAGGATGAAGAGGCCGCCGAAGAAGAAGACGGTAGGCCATTCTATCGACAACAGGATCTCCTCGGGATGTTCGCCGCTGATCAGCATGAGAATGCCGGCCCCCAGCAAGGCTATGGTGGCGGATTCCAGGTGCAGGGACTGGTGCAGCAGGAAACCCAGGATGGTGAGCCCCAAAACCGTCAAGGATTTCTTGAGCAGCAGCCACTCCTGGATATAATCCAGCTCATTCAAGGCCATTAGTCTAGCGATCTTGTCATCATCGGCGACCAGATCCTTCTTGTATATAAAGCTCAGACAAGCCAGGGTGACCAACAGCACCAGCACCGCCGGAGGCCCCAGGTTGACAATGAAATCCAGGAATCCCAGGCCGGTGGCGCTGCCGATCATGATGTTGGGCGGATCGCCGATGAGGGTGGCTGTCCCGCCTATGTTGGAGGCGATGATCTCAGTTATCAGGAAAGGCATGGGGGATACGTCCAGGCGGTCAGTCAGGGCAAAGGTGATGGGGACTATCAGCAGTACCGCCGTCACATTGTCCAAAAACGCCGAGGTGACAGCCATTATCAGGGCCAGGGCTGCCAGCAGCGGAAGTGGTTGGCCTTTGACCAGCTTGGCTGCCTTTATGGCCAGATACTCGAAAACCCCACTTTTGCGAGTGATGCCGACGATCACCATCATCCCGATCAGCAACAGGATGGTATTGAAGTCTATATGTTCGATAGCCTGCTCTTGGTTAATGAGGCCGATGGTCACAACTATAGCCGCACCTACCCAGACGACGATAGTGCGATGATACTTCTCGGCTATTATATAGCCATAGGTTAGAACGAAGATGGCGATCGCCAGCCAAAAATTGGACAATTATCATGCCTCCCAGTCTGTAAGTTTTGCCCTGGCCTTATTGTTATCAATCTTTCCCTGCCCCCATCGGTGCACAAAAAAACGGGCAACCTAATGCAAGGCTACCCACCCCAGTAAGCCGACTTCTCACAGGGAAGATCCCCGGCTTCACCTGGTGAGCCTGGGCATCCTCTCCTCCGTATCCGGGCTGTACCGGATAACTTTGACCGTCTCTTGTATCAATTTTGTTGTATGATAACACACCCGCCGCCGCCGCTCAAGCCGGACGCCGGCAGCTTGTCACTAGATCAGGTAGTAGCGGCCTTCATCCTGAGCGACCTGGTGGTGTTTGACCAAGCGGCGCAGGTGTTGGGCCACCGCCATCTTCTCGAACCACATCAGCAGTTCACTGAGGGTATTGCTGGCTCCGTATACTATCTGCTGGACAGCCAACTCTTCTACTGTAGAGGGCACTGCCAGGGCAGTGATAATCTCCTCTTCCTTGCGGTGGATGACCTCTTCATAAGCCTTCAAGCGCCCTTGAATATCATCGGTGATGATGCCCTTATGAGATGATACGATCACTTTAGGATCAATCTCGGCACAGCGGCGGATGGAAGTGATAAAATCGTCGATGTCACTGCAGCGGTGGGCATACCAGGGCCCGAAGCTGCTGAGATCGATGTCGGCGGCGAACAACAATCCGCTCTTCTCCTCGTAGAAGGCACAGTGTCCGGGAGTATGCCCGGGAGTGTGGATCACCTGCATCTTGGTGCGACCGAAGTCAATAATATCGCCGTCCTCGAACTCGCGGTGGACCGGGGTCGGATGGAGGTCGATACCGGTTATGAAGTCCTGGCCGATGGCATCCCCGCCGAAATCGGCAAATCCGTAATAATCCAGGAAAGCGGGCAGGGTCCGGGCTCCCGGAGCATCCAGAGTATGCATCCAGACCTCGGCGGTGGGGAAGTGATAGTTGCACAGGATATGGTCTTCATGGAAATGGGTGTTTACGATCATATCGATCCCGGTCGGCAGCAATTCCTGGAGGTTCTCATCCCCGAAAGCGGTATCCATAAGGGCGCGCCGCTCGTCATCGATCAGCAGGCAATGGCAGTAGGGGAACCGGGCTTTGTTGGGAGCTTCCACGAAATAGATGTGCTCGGTGATTTTGACCATGTATAATCCACCCCTTGCTTTACTGTCTTCTGGTCGAGATAATCCAATCATATCTCTATGCTGTTAATTATAAGCAGTAAGGTCGCGGCCACACAAGCATAACAAATCCAGCCGGATCTGGCTGGATAATGACCAGCTGGAGCAGCTGGCCGGCGCCTGAAATTGCGCCCCGATAAATAAGCCGATTAGAACGGCGGAACTTATTAGGCACGAAGGGGAAGGAGTCAACCGCTCAATGTGCAGAATTCATATTGACGCAGGAGGAAAGACGATGGTCACCATCGTGCCTGCCGGAGAGGTCTTGATCCTCATATTGGCCTTGTGGCGTTCAGCTATGCTGTAGCATACCGCCAGACCCAGTCCGGTCCCACCTGATTTGGTAGTAAGGAAAGGGGTCCCTATCCTGGCCATGATCTCAGGCGGGATACCGCCGCCGCTATCCACTATCTCCAGGTTAAGCCCTTCGGAGCCATCTGAAGTCCGAATGGTTAGGCGGCCCCCTTCCGGCATGGCTTCGATACCATTGCGGACCAGATTGAGCAGCAGCTGGCGGAATTCGCTCTGGTCCAGCATGACCGGAATCACTGCCCCCAGCTCGGCTTGGATCGTGACCCCGTTCTTCAGAGCATCGACGGTTAGGAGAGGCAGTAAAGCATGGATATGATCATTGAGGTCGGCCCGCTTGATGTCGAGGTGGCTCTTCTTGGCCAGGGACAGGAAGTTGGTGATGATTTCGTTGGTCCGGTCCAACTCCTCGATGATCAGGGTGATAATCTCCTTATCCTGTTGGTAACGCTCCTCCAACTGCATCATCTGCAGGAATCCGCGCACCACGGTCATGGGATTCCTTATCTCATGGGCGATGCTGGTTGACATCTGACCGATGACATAGAGGTTGTCGAGGCGGGACATCTCTCGCTGGAAATTCCTCAACTCGGTAATGTCATTGAATATGGTCAGGATACATTCCTGGCCCTGGTAAAAAATCAAGGCCCCTGACAAGAGCACGGTGTGGATCTGCCCGTTAGCCACCACGAATTCGGTCTCGTAATTCTCGATACTGCCTTCCCGCAGCAGTATATCGAAGTACTCGTACAGGTCATTGGGCTTGGCCCAGGCTTGCAGGTGCATATCCGACCGGCCCACCACATCCTGCCGCACCTGTCCGTTGATTTTAAGGAAAGCTTCATTGACCTCGAGGATGGTACGATCCTTGACGGTAGTAACGATCATCGCCAGAGGGGCCCGGTTGAACATCTGGTTTAGGATCCGCAGGGATTGACGCAGGGCCTCCTCCACCTTCTTCTGGGCGGTTATATCGATCAGGGAAGAGATTATCATTTCCCGCCCGTTGACCCCGATCGCACTGCAGGAGAACAGGACATGAGCGATCTCCTGCGATTTCTTGCGCAGCTTCTTCTCATAATTACGAAGGGTACGGTGCTCCTGGAGGTGGTCCAGGATCAGCTGTCTTTCCTGCTGGTTGTCATAGAATCCCATCGCCACGATCGACTGGCCCAGCAGCTCTTCCCGGGTATAACCGGTGGTCGGCTGGCAGACACTGTTGACATCCAGGATGGTGCCCTCGGCATCGGTTATGATCATCATCGCCTGGTTGTTGCAGAAGGTCTGGAGGAATTTTTCCTTCTCCAATCGCAGTTCCTGGTTCTCCCCGCGCAAGCTGGCGATCTCCGCTTGCAGGCGGGCAATCTCGGTGGCTGTGTCCTGCTTGCTCATTTGCTTTCCCCGCTCGCCTTCATATAACATGTGAATTGCTGCACAACCATTATATACTGTACCCCTCATACCTGTCTCATATTGGCCAACTTTTAGGCCGGCGGAAACTGCTGCAGCAACCAGACCGAGCCTAATCCCACCCGGACCGGCTTCGACTTGACTGCCGGCACGGCCCTAGTACGGGGCTAGATCAAAAGCATTACGGGACTATTGATGTAGGGATGGTTTTATCATTCTGAGGAGCCGGACTTGAAATCCTGAGGAACCGCCGGCGAAAAAGGATCTCGTCAGCAATACCTTATGGGGTTTTGGGCTGCGGTTGCCAGCTGCTGCTTCGCTTACTCTCATCTGCCTGATTGGGAAAACCATTTTGGAGCTATCGCTCTCCCCCGGTTTCTCGCCCTGGTTTATAATTATACCAAAGTCAGGGAGGAGTGACCGCGAATGATGTCCAAAGCTAAGACCCCGGAAGAATATGTCGATCAATTGCCTGTGGAGCGCAAAGAGGCGGTAGAGCGGCTGCGCCAAATCCTGCAGAAAAACCTGCCCCGGGGATTCACCGAGACCATGTCCTATGGAATGATCGGTTTCGTTGTGCCCCACAGTATCTACCCTGCCGGTTACCATGTCAATCCCCGGGAACCGGTCCCCTTCATGAGCATCGCCAACCAGAAGCACCATATCGCGTTATACCATATGGGCTTCTATACTGATCCGGATCTGTTGACCTGGCTCCAGCAGGAGTATCCCAAGTATCTAAAGACCAAAATAGACCTGGGCAAGGGCTGTATCCGATTCAAGAAGATAGAGACCATCCCGTACCAACTGATTGCCGAGCTGTGCCAGCGGATGAGCCTGGAAGAATACCTGGCCATGTACGAGTATGAGGTAAAAAACCATATAATGCACTAGCCCCGTTTGTCTGCCCCACCCCACGGGCGGGTGCGTGGTTGTGCCGCATCGGATTGCGGTCATTTGGATCCCAGGGCAGTCATTTGGTGACGGCCGCAGCAGTCACCTGCCCATCGGCTGCCTGCCCCCAGAAGCAGCAGGGCCCTGGCTGCCGGTATGGCATCCAGGGCTCTGTACTCCTAAAACATATCTATAACATACTTTCTAAATTTTCTAAAGCGGTCAACATTACTTTCCCATGTGTACATCTTTTGTACACTTGTACAAAAGATTATACAATCAGTTTACAAATCGGCTATTTTTTGATTGCCTTCACCAGCAGAACGAATAATTCCTTCCTTTGCCGGTTGTTGAGTACGATTTTTTTCTCTGCCGTCATCATCACCAATTCACCACCCTGGTCCTGATGGGCTGGTCCAGGCTTACTCTCTTAGTCCTTTGTTTCAGCCCCGCCATCTCCATGGTTTCATTTTTGAATCCTTCCCGTGCACTTTTCAGACGCGGTGTGCGGGTGCCTCCTTGCCGCTTGCATTCTGGTCCCCAGTAGATCTTGCAGAATCCAAAATGATTACAGGCCTGGCACTCCGCATTGCCGTGCAGATCGTTGATCATCCCCGCCACCTCCTTTGTTCAACATCACCGCAACCTACATCCGGTTGCGATACTTATAACAAGTATATAAGCAAGAAGCATGCCATGTAGTGCTGTGATCGACAAAATATGAGGACGGCCAGTTGACAAGCGGGCAGAGGTCCAAGGGGCAGGCGGGACATAGCGGTT
>JAQVXF010000075.1 GCA_028709355.1 Syntrophomonas sp. | reverse complement strand
GACTATGTTAACCTGGGGCAGGCAATCAATCGCCAAGCCACCGATAAGATCAGGGTAGTGTGGCAAGCCATCCCCGACGAGCAGCGCCAGTTTCTATCGGATGTTTACTATCATAACCAGGACGAAACATTGAAGATTTACACTCTGCAGGGGACGGAGATTAGGTTTGGTGATCTGGAGCGCATTGACGAAAAGATCAAGATGCTGAGCGAAGTGCTGGAAATGGAAAAAGATATGGCCGATGAGGGCACCGATTCATTAGAGTATGTCGATATCCGATTCAAGGGTGAACCGGTAGTCAAGACCAAGGGTTAGAGGTGAGAAAGATGCGTGAGACCAGTGGCAAGCTAGCGATAATGGTTATTTGTGTGATCGTGGGGATTATGCTGTCGGTTCAATACCGGACCTCGGAAAGTTATGGGCCCAATTTAAGGACAACCCGGGTCGATGATTTGGCAGCGGCCAACAGTTCCCTGCTGAAGGAAAACCAGAACCTGTCCGAGGAAATCGTCGAGTTGAGAGAAACCCTGGCCCACATCAACAGCGACAGCCAACTCAATGCCGATCTGCAGGCGGAACTTCGCAAAATCAACATGGCGGCGGGCTTAACCGCGGTCACAGGACCGGGCATCATCGTTACCCTGAACGATAATCCCCAGGCTTTGCAGCCGGGCGAGAATCCCAATGCCTATCTGGTCCATGACAGCGACATCCTCAGCATCGTCAACGAAATCAAGGCTTCCGGAGCAGAAGCGATAGCGGTTAATGACCAACGCATCATCGCCATGTCTGAGATCCGTTGCGCCGGCACCACGATACTGGTAAATTGGAACAAGATCGGCCCGCCTTTTATTATCAAAGCGACGGGCAACCAGCAGTTGTTGGAGAGCGGATTGACCATCAAGGGGGGCAAGCTGGAGGAACTAAATTCATTCGGCCTGCAGACTCAACTGGTTAGAAGTGACAAAATTGAGATACCTGCATATACAGGAGCGATGAAATACCAGTATACAACTCCCAAACAGAAGTAAAGGCGGTAATTAGGTAAATGTTGTGGATCACGCTCTTTTGCTTGGCCATAGGTCTTTTCATCGGTTATCAATTGCCGATATTTTTACCGGCTTGGATGGTGGAATATGTTTCTATCGCAGTATTGGCGGCTTTGGATTCAGTATTTGGGGGCATCCGTGCTTTTATGGAGGATGCCTTCGACACCACAATTTTTATTACTGGGTTTTTCACCAATTCCTTGCTGGCCGGAGCGTTTGCCTACTTTGGAGACAGACTGGGCTTAGAGTTGTACTTGGCTGCGGTAGTAGTTTTCGGGGTGAGACTGTTCCAGAATCTGGGCATAATTCGCCGCTACTTATTAAAGAAATACTGATCAGCTCTTATCCCTTCACGGAATCAGTTTAGGTTTGTCATGCTTGACATCGGTTGCTCGCCATCAACGGGGACCGGTCAAACGGAGACCTGCCCATCTTATTCCGGATTTCAAGGGAGGGTCGCTGGTGACCAAGAACAATGCGGGTTGGGCTCAGCGGGGTTGGCAGCAAAACAACTTAGTCTGGAGATCATTAAACGCCCAGATAACTTACTCAGACTGATCCCCCCAGAATATGGTCGCGGAAATTATTTCGGCACGGGTTTTGGAAATCAGGCAAATGATTTATACTGAGATACAGCAGTTGAATGACGCAGGCAAATTGACTCGGGAATTTTCTTCTCTGGGGGAGGAGCACAACTGTAAAGGTTTGTTCCGCTTTAGGAAAAATCTATGGAAGTTCCAGTTCAGTGGGGAACGCCAGATACATTAAGGGACTCAGTTCGAAAATGAACCTGCCTCAAATCCAACATCGTTGGGAGGCTTGATCTGTGGCCTTCGGAATCTGGATTTTGACGAATGCAGGGGACCAGGTAAGGATTTCCGCCGTGGTCGATAGGATCCATTACTGGTTGAGAGTTCGATTTTCTTAAATTTGAGGAGGGTATAAGATGCCGTTGGATTTTGATGTGGAGATGCAGCAATTTGCAGATATTAAAGTGATCGGCGTTGGTGGCGGGGGCAGCAACGCCATCAACAGGATGATCGAGGCAAATCTCAAAGGGGTAGAGTTTATTGCCGTAAACACTGACTCCCAGGCTTTATCCCTGTCCAAGGCCGAGAAAAAGATACAGGTGGGCGGAAAGCTTACCAAGGGCCTGGGCGCTGGAGCTGATCCCGACATCGGAATGAAAGCGGCAGAAGAAAGTGAAGATGAGATCGTACGTGCCCTGCAGGGGGCCGATATGGTCTTCGTAACCGCTGGTATGGGCGGGGGGACTGGTACCGGCGGCGCTCCCATCATAGCTCGTATCGCTAAACGTATGGGTGCTCTAACGGTGGGTGTGGTGACCAAGCCCTTCCTCTTTGAAGGAAGGAAGCGGATTAGCCAGGCGGACCGAGGCATACAGGCATTGAAGGAAGAGGTGGACAGCCTCATCACTATTCCCAATGATCGGCTTTTGCAGGTAGTGCAAAAGAACACGCCCGTCAATGATGCCTTTAGGGTTGCTGACGATATCCTGCGCCAGGGCGTGCAAGGGATTTCGGACCTGATAGCTATCCCTGGTCTGATCAACTGTGACTTTGCCGACGTGCAGACAGTCATGCGCAATACCGGTTCGGCTCTGATGGGAATAGGACAAGCCAAGGGTGAGAACCGGGCAGCCGAAGCAGCCCGGCAAGCCATTTCCAGCCCTCTGCTGGAGACCTCGATCGAGGGCGCCAAGGGAGTGTTATTCAATATCAGCGGAGGAGAGGATCTGACTCTGTTTGAAATCCAAGAGGCGGCAGCTATAATCCATGAATCGGCTGATCCTGAGGCTAACATAATATTTGGGGCCAACACGGATGAATCGCTGGGAGATGACGTACGGGTCACGGTAATCGCTACCGGTTTTGATGGTCCCCGACTGCAACCCGGCAGCGAACCGGTGCAACGGCAGCCTCGCCAAGCAGGCGGGCGGCAGGCACCATCTTTTTTAGATCGCAATGATCTCGAAATACCCCCATTCATTTTGAAACGCAAATAGGGACCGCATTTGCAAATAAAGAGTTATAGCGCCAGCTTCCTCCAGAAGCTGGTTTTTTGCGTTGGCGTGTCCACCAGCGGGTGCAATCCGGTTATTTATCCGTATTTATGGGCTGCTCCACTTGTTGGAGCGCGGGTCCGGGTCCGGTATGGGGTGCTACTAGCAGCGACATCAGCTCAGCCGCTGCCCCTGCCGCAGCTGATTTTAGCCGTTAGAGTCCCACAAGAAAAGAGCCGGAGCCGGTTTGCAGACAGGCGGCATTTATTGTGATAAACTGGCACAAAAAGTCGGTGAAGCTATGCAGGAGTATAAGTCGGTCCAACTTCATTGGACGGGTAAGCATCGGATTGATGAGGGGCAGCAGGCATCAATCGATGAGATCGAGCGGGTGTTGGTTAACCCCCATGCGGGTGTCCAGGCCTATTATGAACCAACCGAGATACGGTTGCCCAGTGAGTCGATAGAGAACATCTATTGCTTCGGTGACAACCTGTTGTTCCTGCAGGATTGGTCCCGGACAAATGCGGTGCCTAAAATCGATCTTATCTACATCGACCCCCCTTATATGACTGAGTTGGCCTACAATTCAACCATCGCCATCGGTTCTCCCGAAAACCAGACGACGATCTTGAGATCCGCTTTTCATGACCGTAGGATACAGGGGCTCAGTTCCTACCTGGACATGTTGTATCCACGCCTGGCAGCCATGCGAGATGCGCTCTCAGAAGAGGGGAGCATCTTTGTACATGTAGATTGGCATGCCGGTCATTATGTGAGGGTACTCATGGACGAGATTTTCGGGATGGAGAATTTTATCAATGACATTGCCTGGTGTTTTGGGGGAGGCGGTAATTCCCGCCGCCATTTCCACCGCAAGCATGATTCGATCCTGTGGTATGCTCGCAGCCCCCAGTATATATTCAATCCCCAGTTTCGCCCCTATACCCCGGGGACGGTGGAGCGGGGGTTGACCAGTGTTAAGGGAGACCGCTACCGCCTGCACCAGGAAGGAGCCTTGATGCAGGATTGGTGGACGGACATAAATAAGATCCTCAGTCCTACCGCTTACGAAAACCTCAAATATCCAACCCAGAAGCCCAAGGAACTGCTGCAGAGGCTGGTAGCGGCGGCAACCCGACCAGGTAGCCTGGTGGCCGATTTTTTCAGTGGTTCCGGTACCATGGCCGAAGTGTGCAATCAAACCGGGAGGAGTTGGATTTTGTGCGACAACAGCCCCCTGGCATTGCAGACCACCATGTATCGATTGATCCGCAGCGGATCCGATCCTTTTAGAATAATGGCCCCATGTGGGCCGGAAAACACAGCGACTGGGGAATTGATCCTTAAGACACCGCAGTTGAGCAGTATTGATGATAAGCATCGGTTGCTCGACATTGGTATCCATTTCTACCGCAACGTTCACATGGACGAAACGCCTGCCCGCAAAGATTTCAGCGATTACATCGAGTTCTGGGAGCTCGACCTGGATTACCGCGATACATTTAATTCCTGCTGTCAAGTGATACGGGAAAAGCACCGGTATCGGGGACCATTGGCTCTGGATTTGCTGGTGCGAATAGAGACGGGCAGATCCCGGCGAGTTGCCATCAAAGTCTGGGATGTGTGGGCAAACCAGACTACCGCTATCGTGGAGATCGATGCTTGAGATTGAGGCCGGGTCTGGCCCAAATGGTGCCGGTCGGTTAAGCCAGCCAATCACATCGACCGGCTGCTATCTTTTTCAATGCGATGCCATCCCCCCAATATATTCTGAAATTCATCACTGTTTAGATTTCCTGCCCCGGTAAACGCCGTGCATCGTGTTGCATAGTCGGCTTTTTTATGTTATCAATTGCTTTAGGGGTTGGCTGGGTAATGTATAATATTACCATGTGTGTTATTATGCTATTATCAATTTGAAATATCCGGAGCTGTATTTTTTATGGAACGGAATGAGATTGCCAGCCTTTGTTTTTTACACAGTATACCGGGGATCGGTAACAAAACTCTATGGAGAATTAAACAGCAGGTGGGGAGTTTCGCGGCCTGCTTGGCGGGAGATGGTGGCCTATGGGAACGATGTTCCCTGTCCACCGCGGTGTGTAGTGCTCTGGTGGAGGCCAGACAGCAGGATCACCCTCTCAGCGCCTATGAGCGATTGAGCAGTCAGGGCATTCGCATGTGCGCTGTCGATGACCAGGAGTATCCGGAGATGCTGCGGGCAATATATGATCCCCCCTACATTCTCTACTATCGCGGAGATATCGGGGTCCTGCAGAAATTTTGCCTGGCGGTGGTCGGTTCTCGAATAGCGACCACTTACGGCAGGATACAGGCAGGCAGATTGGCCCGGGAACTGGCTGCGGAGGGCATGGTCGTGGTCAGCGGCATGGCCCGGGGCATAGACACTGAAGCCCATCGAGGGGCGCTGGAAGCGGGGGGCAAGACTGCCGCGGTTCTGGGCAGTGGTATCGATGTGATCTATCCCCGGGAGAACAAGAAACTATATGATCAGATAGTAGAGGCAGGGGTAGTGCTCAGCGAATTCTCACCGGGTACCCGACCGGAACCGGGCAATTTTCCAGCCCGTAACCGTACTATCTCCGGGCTGTCCCACGGGGTGCTGGTGGTAGAGGCCAAGCAGCGCAGTGGGGCTTTGATTACTACCGATTTCGCCCTGGAACAGGGCCGCGATGTTTTCGCCGTACCGGGTCCGGTCAGTAGTCAAAACAGTTCCGGTACTAACCACCTGATCAAACAAGGTGCCTGCCTGGTGACCAGCATTGAAGACATCCTGCATGAATACGGTTTGGGGGATACCGACCGAAAATCTCCGGTGGGCCAGGGTGAACTGGGGTCCGGGCAACGTAATGCAGAAGAGGCAGCGGTCCTGGGCGCCATAGCCCATGAGGCAGTCCATTTCGATGCTATACTTGAACAGACCGACTTGGGTCCAGGGAGGCTCAGTG